>CAYTKY010000040.1:0-17739 GCA_964438435.1 uncultured Coxiellaceae bacterium
GTGGGTTCATTAGCAGGCGGTGGAAGCACAGGTGGCAATGTGAGCTTGGGCTCAGCGGCATTAACCATCGGAGGAAACAATAGTAGCACGTCTTATTCAGGTATTATTTCAGGCACGGGTAGCTTAGTAAAAACAGGTAGTGGCACGCAAACATTAGCAGGCTCCAATACATATGGCGGTGGCACCAATATCAATGCGGGCATCCTCAATATTAGTCACAACAATGCGTTAGGTACGAGTACGGCAACGGTTGCTAGTGGTGCAGAATTACTCTTGAGTGGTGTTACCTTCAGTAATGCGATTTCATTGCAAGGCACGGGTGTCAGTAGTGCAGGTGCGTTAGCAACCACAGGGTCAACCTCCAATACGGTGAATGGCAATATTTCATTGGCCGGTGATGCCACGATTGCCGCGACAAATGGTGGTGATTCATTAACGATTAATGGAACAATTAATGGCGCTCAAGCTTTAACATTCTCAGGTGCAGGTGCATTAGCGCTAAATGGTGTGATTGGTGGGGGAACCGGTTTAACTAGCTTAACAACAGGAGCCAGTGGTACCACGGCTATTGGCGCTAATATTACTGCGAATACACAGACTTATGGTAATGCGGTTACCTTAAGTGCGTCACCCACTTTATACAGTAACAGTGGAAATATTACGTTCAATAGTAGCGTCAGTGGTAGTTTATTTGATTTGAGTTTGAAAGATGCAACATCTTCAGGTTCCGTCACATTTAATGGCAATACAACGTTGCAACATATCACGACTTTTGGTGGCGGCTATCAGGTTGCCTTGCTTGGTAGCTCTACTTCTATTACGGATGCAGTCGCTTTCTTAAATACCGGCACAGTGACATTAGGCAATGGTAGTGACACCTTAACATTTGCTGGTGGCTTAACAACAGCAGGTAATGCAAGTAATCCAAGTAATACGCTTATCAATGGTTCTATTAACACAACCAATACGTTACTCAGATTAGGTTCTGTTACTTTAAATGGTGACAGTAGCCTGGCATCCAGTGGCGGTAATATCACCATTGGTGCTGTCGAAAGCAATGTAAATGGTAGTAATACCTTAACACTCACTTCCAATGCTGGCGCGATTACCTTAAATGGCGCAATTGGCGCAACTAATCGCTTGAATGCCTTTACGGCAACCAGTACAGGTGCCACCAATGACATTAGTGTTGCTAATAATATTAGTACGGCTGCTGGCAACATCAGTTTAACGGCTGGACGCGATATTGTTCTTAGCACAGGTAACTTAAACAGCAGTAGCGGCAATATTTCACTGACAGGTTCAGCGGGCACAGTACAAGAAACTGGAACGAGTACAATTACAGGTGCGTTACTCACGGTCAATGCGGTTGGTGGAATTGTATTGAATAATGCCAATGTTGTTTCAAGCTTTAATGCGAGTAATGCAACGAGTGGGAATATTTCGTTAACTAATTCAGGCACCTTGTCCATCACAGGAATTACGCAACCTGTGGGCACGTTAACGCTGGCTAATACAGGCGCGTTATCACAAACAGGTGCTATCAGTGTTTCAGGTACATCGAGCTTTAGTGCCGGTGCGAATGCAATTACATTAAATCATGCAAGTAATGCATTAAGCGGTGCGGTCACTTTATCAAATAGTGGTAGCAATGATGTTTCACTCAATAATAATGCGGCGTTAACATTAGCGGCTTCTTCTGTTGGACAGAACTTAACAATCACAGCATCCGGAGCAATTGCACAAACGGGTGTCTTAACGGTACCAGGTACTTCAAGCTTTACCGCAGGCGGTAATGCAATTACGTTGACTCAAAATAACCTCTTTGGTGGCGCTGTTTCTCTCAGTAATAGCGGTGCAAACAATGTGTCGGTGACAGATGCGGATAGCCTTGTAATCGGTGCATCATCAGTCGGCTCAGGTACCTTAACCTTGAATAGCGTGGGCATTTCACAAACGGGTGCGATTGTGCAAGCAGCCTCAGCCGGTCTTGCAACCATTAATGCAGGAGCAGGTGCGATTAGCTTAAGTAATGCTAGCAATACCTTTACCGGTTCTGTCGCGCTTAATAACAGCGGTGCTAATAATGCCACGTTAGTGAATAGTGCAGCGCTATCATTAGGCACCTCTTCATTAGGACAAAATTTAAGTGTGACGGCGAGCGGTGCTATTTCACAAACAGGAGCATTGACGGTTCCAGGCACTTCTAGCTTTACCGCAGGCGCTAATGCGATCACTTTAACGCAAAGCAATCTCTTCACCGGTGCTGTTTCGTTAAGTAATAGTGGCGCGAATAATGTCGCTGTGACAGATGCGAATGGATTGATTATCGGTGCATCCACCGTTGGTTCAGGCACCTTAACATTCAATAGCGTGGGTATTTCACAAACGGGTGCGATTGTACAAGCAGCCTCAGCCGGTCTTGCCACCATTAATGCAGGAGCAGGTGCAATTACTTTAAGCAATAGCGGTAACACATTTACGGGTTCTGTCGCGCTTAATAACAGTGGTGCCAATAATGTGAGCTTAGTGAATAGTGGTGCGTTATCTATCGGTACTTCAAGTGTTGGCTCTGGTACGTTAAGCATCACGGGTGTCGGATTATCGCAAGCAGGTGCCATCACGCAAGCTGCTTCAGCCGGTGCAACCACATTTGATGGTGGCGCTGGGGTGATTAATTTAAATAATAGCGCTAACGACTTAACAGGCATCGTGTCATTGAATAATAGCGGTGCAAACAATGTTACCTTAGTCAACACAGGAACCTTATTGAGACTAGGTGCTTCTACCTTGGGTAGCGGTGTGACATCAGTCACCAATACGGGCGCATTGACAACATTGGGTGCCATTGCAACCAGTGGCGATATCAATTTAACAACTTTATCACCGGATAGTTCGGAACGTGTATTGACGATTAATTCCGGTATTATTTCAAGTGGTAGCGGTAATATCACTCTGACAGGTGCTAATAATTCGAATCAAGATGCCATTGCCTTGGTGGTGAATGATGTATTAGATTCGACGCCGGGTACGGGCGGCACATTAACAATCGGCGCAGGGTTAGCATTGAATGCAACACCGATTGTGGGTAGCGGTAATATTACCTTACAAGGAAATGGTAAAGATTTATCGTTAGGAACAGTGAACTTCAGTGGTAATACCGCTTTCTCTGTCAATCGTTACTTAACGGTGACGGGTGCTTTAACTAGCTCAGCAGGGACTAACTTAACCTTATCAAGTGGTGGCGGTGTCACGATCACGGGTTCTGTTGCAAGTGGTGGTTTCTTAACGATTTCAAGTAATGGGTCAACAGCTGCAGGAAATATTGATATTGGTGGCAATTTAAGTTCAGCAGGTGCAAACAATATTAATATTACATCAGGAGGTAGTGGCGCTATTAATCTGACCAGTAATGTCGTCATCAATGCAGGAACGAGTGGTGCAATCAACTTCAATAGCCCCGTCAGCGGTGCAGGACAAACCTTAACATTACAAAATAATACAACAGCCAGTGGTACAGTGACCTTTAGTGGTAATACCACATTAGGTACCTTAACAACCTTCGCTCAACCTTATTCAATCGTGATGAATGGTTCATCGAATACAATCAGTAGTGCGACCACATTACTGAATACCGGTTCTGTCACCTTGGGTTCAGCGGGTACGTTTAACTTCACAGGCGGATTGAATACGACAGCAACCAGTGGATTGACACTCAATGGAACAATTAACACGACAAACAGCGCTATTACATTGGGTGGTGTCACATTAACTGGAAATAGCAGTGCAAGTGCAGGTTCTGGTGCCATTGCTGTTGGTGCAATCACGGGTGCTAATAGTTTAAGTCTATCCAGTAGCACAAGTAACACATTGAATGGCAATATCAATATTGCAAGCTTAAGCTTGGCGGGTGGTGGTAGTGATACCGTTAACGCAAGCAGTGTCACGACCTCAGGGAATCAAACTTACAGTAATGCTCTGACATTAGGCGCAAGCACCGTCACATTAACTTCTTCAAGTGGGGACATTAATGCGACTGGTAATATTGCAGGTGGTACTCATAATTTGGTTGTCAGCACAGCAGGATCGAGTAGTACGTTAAGTGGTGTATTGAGTGCACTTTCATTAACTAAATCGGGTAGCGGTTCATTAGCGCTCACTAATAGCAATACTTACAGTAGTGGCACGACATTAAACGCAGGGACATTAATCGTTGGTAATGCATCCAATGCGTTAGGTACGGGATCATTAACATTGAATGGCGGCACATTGCAATCTTCATTAACCGCGACATTAGCGAATAATATTACCTTGAGCGACAACACCACGATTGCTGGATCTAATACATTAACGTTGGATGGTACAGTGGCGTTAAATAATACTAAGACGTTAACGATTAGCAATACATCAACAACAAATTTAAATGGAATCATCAGTGGTAGTGGTTCATTGAGTCAAACAGGTAGCAGTAATGTTGTGATTGCTGGCAATAACAGTAGCTTTACAGGAAGTACCAGCGTTGGTTCTCTTGCAACGATGACCGTGACTAGCAGTAATGCTTTGGGATCCAGTAGTGCTTCTTCAACAATCAATGGAATCTTAAATATCACAGGGACAACCATTACATTACCTAATACATTTAGTTTAGCTGGCACGATCTTAAGTAATAATGCAACGACTAATACGTTGAGTGGCAATATGACGGTGACAGGTAGCGGTATATTAACTGCCAATCATGTAGGCAACACGCTTAGCTTAAGTGGGACGATCAATGATAATAGTGCAGGCACACATTCATTGTCTCTAAGCGGTTTAGGTACAGTCACTGTCACCGGTACCATCGGTGCAACCAATGCGTTAGCTAGTGTGAGTAGTTCAGCTGCTCAACTTAACTTAAATACCGCTTCGATTAGAACAACCGGTGCTCAAACCTATGGTGTTGTTTCAGTTGGTACGAATGCCACCTTAACAACAACAGGTAGCGGTGGTATTACGATGAATGGAGCTGTAACGGGTAACGGTAACAGCTTAGTATTGAATGATAATGGTACCTCTACCTTAGCGGGTGCGATCACAGGTCTTAGCAGTATCACAACCAATGCGGTAAATATTAATAATGGAGGCATCACGACCACAGGTGCGCAAAGTTATGGTGCTGTCACCATGGGTGCAAGTACCACATTAACGGGTGCGGGCATTAGTATTAGCGGTGCACTAACCGGTAATAATTATGATTTAGTCTTAGCTGACAGTAGTACTTCAACATTAGGTAGCTCTGTCAGTGGTGTTGTTAATTTGACAACGAATGCCATCAATATTGGTGGTAGCAGCATTACAACGAGTGGTGCGCAAACGTACAATGGTGCCATGACATTAACTAATTCAACGTCGTTATCAGCCAATTCATTAACAGCGAGTAGTATCAATGGGTCCAGTAGCGGAAAAGGTTTAACCGTTAATATCAATGACCTTAACAGTTCGATTACAGGCAGTATCGGCAGCAATATTAGCGGAGTTAATGTCAATACATCAGGCGGTTACACAGGCACATTGACATTGTCAGGATCTAATAGTTACGCCGGCAATACAACAGTGAATGCAGGTACATTAAGTGTTGGACATAGTAATGCATTGAGTAGTGGTCAAGTGAATGTTAATAGCGCAACATTAGACTTCACCCCGCTCTCTACAGCAACCGTTAGCAATGCCTTGAATTTAAGTAGTGCAACCGTTAGCGATTTGAATGCGAGTGGTAATAATACCTTAAGTGGTGCCATTGCCATGACGGGTAGTAATAGCTTTGACATTGCAAATCAAGCAACCTTATCAGGTGTTTTAAGTGGTAGTAGCATTAGTTTACATAAACAAGGTTCCGGTGTGCTGACTTTAACTAATGCGAATACATTCACAGGCACTTCTTACGTTGATGTTGGTGCGATCAATGTTCAAAATAGCAGTGCGTTAGGTCATTCTTCTGCGACAGCAAGCGTTGCTCAAGGTGCCGTATTAGCCTTTACGGGTAGTTCGTTGAGTGTTGCTAATAATTTAACGTTCAGTGATGGTAGTGCACTGGTTGAAAATGCAGCAAATAATAGTTCAACGTTGAGTGGTAATATTGCATTAAATGGGACAGTCATTGTGAGTGTTTCTAATCCATCTAGCGATACGCTTTCATTGTCGGGCGCAATCAGTGGAACGGGTGTCACGATTAATAAAGTGGGTTTAGGCACGATGAGTTTATCTGGTAACAGTAGCTTTACAGGCGATATTAGTGTTAACAGTGGTCGTATTGAAGTAGATAGCAGTACGGCATTGGGTAGCAGCACTGTCACATTAAATGCAGCTAATAATGCTACCATGATTTTAAACGGTACGTCTCTGACACTTAATAATGCGATTATTTTGAATAATGGCAGTACGTTAGTTGATAATAATTCAGGCGGCGCCAATACCATTAATGGTAGTGTGACGGTCAATGGTCCTTCAACAATCAATGTTAATAATACCAATAATACCTTAACGATCGCTGGTAATTTCATTACAAGTTCAAGTGTTAGTAAGATTGGTACAGGTACATTATTACTTTCAGCCAATAATACAGGCTTTACGGGCACGATGAATGTCGATGCCGGTACGTTAAGTATTTCTTCTAATGCAACTGCATTGGGTTCTAGCACTGTGAATGTGAATGCAAATAGCACGTTTAATATGGCAGGTAGTTTAGGTGCCAACTTTACTAATAGCATTAACTTTACAGACGCAACATTTACATCAAGCGGTACCAATACATTGGGAACAGGTGCAATTGCATTGAGTGGCAATAATGCCTTCAACACCAGTGGTACATTAACGATTGGTAGTAGCAGTCTCTTAAGTGGTAGCGGTGTATTAAGTGTAAATGGAAGTGGTACGCTTATCATGGCAAGTGGTAGCACTAATAACACTTATAGCGGCCAAGTGACCTTATCCAGTGGTACATTGCGTGCAGCGCATGCAACCAATCCATTTGGTAGTGGTGCATTGAATTTAAATGGTGGCACATTAGATGCTTCACAAACAACAACCTTAGCTAATAGCAGCTTCACTGTGGGTGGTAATGCAACCATAGGTGGTAGTAATAACATTACGTTACCAACTGGCACATTGAGTAGTGGGACATTGACAATCAGTGACAGCGGTATCGTTAACTTCAATGGTGCATTAAGTGGTAGCGGTGCAATTAATATTACAAACGGGACAACACGATTGAGTGGCAACAATGGTAGTTATAGTGGTGCAATTGCATTAACCAGTGGCGCATTGCAAATTAATAACAACAATGCTAATCCATTAGGCACGGGTAGTCTTGCATTAAATGGTGGCACATTCTCTTCAAACGTTTCATTAAGTAATTCAATTACCAATGCATTTAGTGTGGGTGGTAGCGCAACCATTGGTGGTACGAATAGTATGACATTGAGTGGTGCGGGTACTTTAGCGAGTGGTAATACGCTTAGCATTAGCAATACAGGCACAACAACCATGAGTGGCAGCATCAGTGGTAGCGGTAATATCAATGTGAATGCAGGCACGTTTGTTCTTTCTGGTGATAACACGGGATTCAGTTCTGTTGATAGTTATGCAGGAACAACGACCGTTAGTGGTGCAAGCAGTATCTTTAGAGTGACCCATAGTGAAGGCTTAGGTTATTCATCTGTTGTTGCAACCAGTAGTGGCACATTTAACTTAAATAATGTCACGATTGGCAATAACAACTCGATCACATTAAATAATGGCAACATGACAACGGATGGTACGGTTGTTTTAGCAGCTCCGATCACATTAGCCAGTTCATCGAATGATACGATTAATGTAAACAGTGGCAGCGTATTCACGTTAAATAATAATATTAATGGAGCAGCTACTCTTACTTTGGATGGCGCAGGTAACATGATAATGAATGGTGAAATTGGTAATGTCACACCGCTTAATAGCTTAATAACCAATGTGAATATCACTTATGGTGGTACCACAGCGATCACAATCTATGATCAAATACAAAATGGCACGATCACGCTCATCAATGATGCAAAATTTGAAAGCTTACTCGGTAACATCTTTGTGAATGCAACGATTAATGGTAATCATCCATTCATTGTTCAAGCTAATAATGGCACCACTTATCTGTATGGTGTGATTGGTGGTACGAATGCGATTGCAAGCTTTGAATCACTAGGTCAATTGTTGTTAGGTAATGGAATAATTAATTCAACTGGTTCGCAAGTTTATTCTGGTAACGTGATACTTGGTGCAAATACGACATTAACGTCTAGCAGTGGCGATGTGCTTGTTAACAATAATATTAATGGCTCGAATTACAATCTTGCAATTAATGCAAATTCAACCACATTAGGTGGCGACGTCAATGCAAATGCATTGACTGCAAGTGGTACAACTAATATTCAAGGCTCACAAATCACCACAACCGGGTCACAACAATATCAAGGTGATGTTGTTCTCAATAATAATACGACGTTATCTGCCAATGGCATTGTGCTAAATAGCGATGTGAATGGTAATAATTATGCCCTCTTCTTGAATGATCAAGGCATTACAGTGCTGAACAATGATATTAATAATCTTTCAAGCTTAATTGCAAACAGTGTGAATATCAGTAATGGAAGTATCACAACGACTAATGATCAAATATTTAATGGCGTATTAATCTTAGGTGGAAATGCAACTTTAACTACAACAGGATCGGGCGCTAACACTATTGCAATCAATGGCGGCATGAATGGTGGTGGTAATGAATTAGATGTAGTCGGTAGCAATACGGGCACAACTACCTTTGTATTAAATACCGGTACAGCACAAACATGGATGATCAATGGTAATAATACAGGTAGTATCAGCGGTACTGATGCAAGCAGCTTTAACTTTAGTAATACACAAAATATTGTAGGTGGCGATGCTGGTAATACGTTTGTCTTAAATGGTGGTGCAATCACAGGTAGCATTGAAGGTGGCGCAGGTGTCAATACATTGTCAACGACTAGCGGTAATTATACGTGGGCAATTAATGGCGTAGATGCAGGTACCATTAATGGCAGTAATAGTTTCAGTAACATACAGAATTTAGTGGGTGGTTCTGGTGATAATACCTTTAATGTTGCAAGTGGTAGCAGTGTAGACAGCATTACAGGTGGTAGTGGAGTGAATACCTTAAATGCAAGTGGATCTAATACGATCTGGGTGATCAACGGCACTAACCAAGGTAGTCTCACCGGCGTAGATAGCTTCAGCAACATACAAAACATCAACGGTAGCAATAGCAATAATCAATTTGTCTTCCAAGATGGCGCAACGGTGACAGGCACACTCAATGGAACCTCGCTGTCTAGTACGAATGTCGCTGATTTCACAAATTATACGACACCAATCGATGTTCAATTATCAGCAACGAATGATGGTGTGACAATGAATGGTAGTAATGAAGTGGCTAATTTCACTAACGTTACACATGTTGTTGGTAACAGCACATTAGACAACTATATCACTTTACCAAACAAAGCAAGCAATAGCGTTGTCTTGACAGGTGAAAGAAGTGGTTATATCAACGACCCGATTTACTTCGATGGCTTCTTAATCTTCCGTTCATTAAGTGGCTTAGATGTCGCAACGATCGATGTCCCAGGTGCTATCATCAATGCGGCTGCAGGATTAGTGACGATCAATGGTGTCACCATGCAATTCATTAACTTCTTACAAATTAATGGTATCCCAACGCCAGTGCCACCCTTACCACCAGTGCCAGGACCGATTGTTAATGGTAATGGCAATACGAATACCGTATCCACCACTGCTCCGCAACAAACGGGTGTTATCAATAATATCTTGTACTTCGATAATCAATTTGATCAACAATCTATTATCGAAGAAAATATCAACTTACCTTGCATAGATGATCGTGATAGTCGTTGCTATAAGAATAATTTGATCCAATTTGATCCTCGATTAGGTGTGAAAAATGTATCCAATGAAAAAGCAAAGATTTGTGTTGGTGATGGTAAAGATGGCAAATGCTTTTCTCTCAGTCGTAAGAATTAATTAAAAAATATTTTCTGTGTTAAACTAAGTGTGTCCGCGATATTACAAAGGAATGTCATGATGAAAAAAACACTCAGCACCTTATTTTTGCTTATCTTCTCTTATTTTATTTCCCTATCAAGTTATAGCAGCAATTATAGCTTTCTTGCTGATTCAGCGATGAGTCAGTTCACCGATGCCGATGCAAAGTTATATATGGCCGCACAAAACAAAGCATTGAATACGAAGCGCGACGGCGTGAAAATAACGTGGAAAAATCCAGAAAGTGGTGCGTATGGTTACATGATACCTATGCGTACTATCCGTGAGAAAGGCATCTTATGCAGAAATTTATTGATATTTAATAATGCAAAAGGAATGACCGGGCAATCCACTTTTAAATTTTGTAAAATCAATAATCAATGGAAAGCTTTTTCTGCGTAAAACACGATGAGTTATTTCACTAAAACATGGCGTTTGTTTGATAATTACATATTGGCTCGATGGCAGCATCGTCCTTCCACGGCTGCATTTTGGTATTTGCCCGAACATTCAGCCATTCAATCAAGTCATGATTTGTTAAATTATCAGCAAGCGAATGCTTCGCCATTTTATTTGATGGATTATCGTCATAAATTAAATTACACACTTGAAAATAAAGATGGCTTGATTGTTTTGCCCTATGACCACCCAATTGGCCATCAAATTAATCCTGAAGCAGCTTTTCAATACGCATTGGGTTTGCATGATCAATATCAACTAACACACCAATCTATTCATATTAAAAAATTTTGGCAGTATGCTCATTATTTTCTGGATATCCAAACGCAAGATGGGTGTTGGGGCTATCAATTTGATTGGTATGGTTCAAAGGCGCCTTGGTATTCGGCATTAGCACAATCACGTGGCGCATCAGTGATGCTCCGTGCTTTTTTACTAAGCGATAATCAAGCGTATTTGGAAGCGGCAAAAAAAGCATTATCTCTTTTTACAATCGATACGAAAGAAGGCGGATTTTTACATTTATTTCAACCAGCGCAATGTCCTTATTTTGAAGAATACCCTCAAACACCCACGGCCGTACTCAATGGATTTATGGCATCATTGATGAGCATGTGGGAGTTGAATTATTGGCTTAAAGAAAAATGGATTGAAAATTTATGGCTGCAAGGTTTGCATTCTTTAAAAAACATGTTGCCGTACTATTCGAATGGCTGGTGGTCGCTTTATGATTTGGATGATCATACACCCATTCAGAATGTGAATAGTCCACGCTATCATTTGTTGGAAATAAATTATTTGAAAATTCTCAGTATCATTTCAGGGGAAGAAGTTTTGAAAAAAGAATATGAAAATCGAATGAAACAATATCATCAGATTTTTTTAAAAATGAAAGCGATATCTTTAAAATGTGTTAGGAAAATTATTTATAAATGAGATGCTGCATTGAACAAACTTATTTTTTGTATTATTTTTTGTATTATATTGGTTTCATTTATCGCCAATCCGGCACCTGTCTCCATTGAAATAGAAGATTTAATTTTAATGGCATTGCCTTGCTTAATTTGTGTTTTATGTTTGGCAATTACGACTTATTATATTGTATATTCTGTTGAATATGATTTATTCATCGCCATGATTTTATATGGCGGTTATTTGCTATTGTCGATTTTAATGGGTTTTCTTCATGGCGTTCCTTTTTTAAATGTGTTACGTGCCAGTGGTCCTTATATTAATTTTTTTCCTTTGTTAGCGATCGGATTACTTCCTGCCCGGATATTGAATCCCTGGTGGATTGCGAGCATTTTAATTATGATTGGTACATTGCAAGCGGGTTATCAATTGTATCTTTATTTGGATCAAGCAAACCATATGGTGGATACGTGGGATGTGTTGAGAGGTCGCATCACACTCATTGATCCTCGCGCTACGTTGCCGATTGTTTTATCGGCTGCTATTTTGCCTTTTGCATTTTTTTCGAGTAAACAAACGTATTCTAAACAATCTATTTTTATCAATGTTGTTTGTGCATTTTTTATTTTATTTGGATTTTTTGGTGGAATGGTGACACTTACTCGTTCAATTGTTTTATCTATTTTTTTTGGATGGTTCTTGTTTATTTTTCTTTTTATCTATTATCAATCAAAGCAAGATAAGGTTTTATTAAAAAAATCGTTCAATAAAATTTTATTTTATGGTTTGTTAGTTATAATAACGTTTATTTTTATTTCAATCATTCCTAAAATATATTTATTAGAGCAAGGCCTGCTTGCTCGTTTTTATCATTCTTCCTCATTTAGTACTTCGGGTGATTACAGTAATGGTCGTATTCATGATGAATGGATTCCTGCGTTAACGGTTTGGATGAATTCGGACATCATTAGTATTTTTTTTGGTATCGGCGCTGGGAATACTTTTATGGTTGCAACGGGTGAAGAGCGATCTTATGTGCATAATTTATTAATATATAGTTTAGTTTATGGTGGTTTTTTTGGATTATTTACCTGTGTTTGGTTATATGTCACGGCATTTAAAACGTTAATCATACGTGCATTTGAAACTCAACAAATAGTCTACTTAAGCCTCGCTGCCTTACTAGGAAGTATTTTTTTCTATGGACAATTATTTGCTGTTCATAAAGGATTGGCTTTTAATGCAATGCTATTTTTAATATTGGCATTGGCATTACACCGACGTGCTGCTCGAATAAATTAAAAGGCTTGATTTTTACGATATTTTTAAAAACAGAGGATTAGCTTCTAATTATCAATAGACCTATTATCAATAAGCCTAAAAAAACCCTCTTAGGCATGTTATAATGGTAGTTACAAAATTCACCTTAAAATAATTTAAATATTCATTAAGATAATTATGACAAATATATCGATACCCGTCTTCCCTGCGCCTGTTCGAACCATCGAAGGAGTTAGTGAGTATAAATTATCGAATGGTTTGACAGTGTTATTATTGCCAGACCAAACAGCACAAAATGTGACGGTGTGCGTTACTTATTTAGTAGGATCACGGCAAGAGGGTCGTGGTGAAGCGGGAATGGCTCATCTTTTAGAACATTTGTTGTTCAAGGGAACGCCTACTTTTCCGAATGTTAAAGCCGTACTGCAAGATCGTGGTGCGTTTTATAATGCATCCACTTGGTATGATCGTACTAACTATTTTGAAACATTAGCTGCAACAGATGACAATCTCGAATTTGCGATCAAGTTTGAAGCAGATCGCATGGTAAATAGTTGGATTCGCCAAGAAGATCTTGATACTGAAATGACGGTTGTGCGTAATGAGTTTGAAATGGGTGAAAATGATCCGATGCAAGTGTTGCATGATCAAATGTTTGCAGCTGCTTATCAATGGCATAATTATGGCAAAAGCACGATTGGCAATCGCAGTGATATTGAGCGTGTGTCAATTAACAATCTTAAAGCATTTTATGAGCATTATTATCAGCCAGATAATGCAGTGCTAACCATTGCAGGGCATTTTGACATAGCACAAACACAAGAATGGATTATGCAATATTTCGGTCAATTAGCTAAACCTTCACGTTTATTAGATGGAACATATACTGAGGAACCTACGCAAGATGGGGTTCGTGAAGTGACTTTGTTACGAGCGGGCGATATTACTCATGCGGCTGTTGCCTATCATATTCCGGCGGCTTCCCATCCTGATTTTGCAGCGTTAATTGTCTTATCAGAAGTATTAAGTAACGAACCGAGCGGATTGCTTTTTCAATCATTAGTGCAAGCAGGTTTAGCATCTTATGCTGTGACAATGGCTTATCCATTAAAAGAACCCGGTATGTTTTTAGCATCGGCTTGTCCTCATGATCAGCCTGCGCATGTATTAGAAAAAATGATTCAACAGTTAGAACATTTGAATGAAACGAATATCACAGCGGATAATGTCGAGCGTGCGAAAGCACGAATTTTAAAGCATATCAAAATGGATATTATGAATAGCCATGAGTTGGCACTGGAGTTGAGTGAATCGATTGCGCAAGGGGATTATCGGTTGTTTTTTTATACGCGTGATCAAGTTAAAAAGATTACAGCAGATGATGTTATCAGAGTTGCATCGAATTATTTTTTAGAAAGTAATCGAACAACAGGATTGTTTATTCCAACAGAAGAACTTAAACGTGCAATGATTCCTTCGGCAGCTGATGTGGAATCTTTGTTAAGTAGCTATTGTAGTTCTGAAGAGATTCATTTAGGGGAGAAATTTGAAGCTACGACAGAAAATATTGATGCGCATACTATTCGCAGTGTATTAAGTGGCACTATTAAAACAGCTTTGTTATCAAAATCAACGCGAGGGCAAGTGAGTCGTGCTCGACTTGTTTTTCGATTTGGCAATGAGAAAATATTGCAACCTCGACAAGCTGTTTTAGAATTAATTCCAAGATTAATACGTCGTGGCACAACGAAAATGTCGTTACAACAAGTGCAAGATAAACTCGATAAATGGCAATCCACATTAAAAATTTATCCAGCACAACCGGGTGTTGTGGTGATTGATATCACAAGCGATCGACATCATTTTCATGATGTTATTATCTTGGCGAGTGAGCTTATGCAATCACCGCATTTTTCGCAAGAAAAATTGAATATTATTCTTCAGCGCGAATTGACAGGTCTGAAAAAATCACGAATGGATCCTATTCAAATCGCGATGAAAGAATTAGATCGTCTTCGCAATCCTTTCCCGGCGGATAGTATTCATCATGTTTTCACTTATGATGAAATGATTTCAGAGTTGAAAAAAGTGACCATAGAAGAATCTCAACAAATTTATCAAGAACTTTATGGCGCAAATCATTTGGAAGTAACGATTGTTGGCGATTGTGATCCCTCGATTCTTGAAGTGATTGAGAATTGTTTTAGTCAGTGGCATTCATCCATTCCGTATAATTTAATTACTAAGCCTTTGATTCCTCTTCTTGCTGAATCACGAACTATTTATACGCCAGATAAACAAATGGCTACCGTTGCATTGGGTGCTAATTTTTCGATGCGTGATGATGATATTCATTATGCTGCTATGCGCATGGCTAATTATATTTTCGGTGAGAATATGAGGTCACGATTAATAGAGCGATTACGTGAAAAAGAAGGTTTATCGTATGATGCAGGATCTGCATTGGATATTAATCGATATGATTCAGCTGCGGGTATCGTGTTATATGCAATGTGTCCAACAGCTAAAGCAGATTTCACATTAGAAGCCATGAAAGAAGAATATTTTAATTGGATTAAGCACGGCGTTACTGAAAAAGAATTAAAAGAATGCAAGCAAAGTTTTAAATCTTATTTTGATAACGTGCTCGCGAGTGACGAACTGGTTTTGCAAACACTGGCCGCAATGATTGATGTAAATCGTACATTCGGTTACTACACGCAAATGCTTAATAAAATGGATCAATTGCAAGTGGAAGATATTCATAAAGTGTTGGAAATTTATCTCGGAAATCAACCCATTGCATCGGTAAAGGCGGGGGATTTTTAATAGCGTGATCTCACCTGGTTTTTTCGCAATTTCAAGCACAGAAAAAAACCCTTTTCGGTAACATCCTAAAACAGGCAATTTTACGCCGTAATAAGGATAACGGTTAAATAATTTACTGAACAGTAATTTTTAAAGATGATTAATGAAGTATTTTATGTAAAGATAATATCTGCTTTTTTAACTAGTCCATGGAGGATATATGAAAAATAAATGGAAATATATTTCAACAATCAGTTTGTTTGTTTTTATGGCAGATGCGGCGTTTGCAGCACCTTTATATAACCCTGATCAACTGGCACAGTTTAGTGCAACGAATCAGTGTTATAGTTGCGATCTCAGTGGGGCAACACTCTCAGGTAATCATTCTGGCGCTGTTTTCTATGCTACCAACCTGACCGGCTCTCAAGGGACAGGTACTTTCTCGTCTGCTAATTTTTCTGGCAGCAATTTATCATCGGCAAATTGGCATGGTGCTAACCTAAGTTACGCTCAATTCACGTATCTTCCTTTAATAAAAGCTAATTTAAGCGAAGCAAATTTAAGTTATGCTAATTTTGAAGGAGCCATTATGACCGATGCTGTGTTAAATGGTGCAAATCTTTATGGCGCTAATATTTCACAGCAACAACTTGATACAACAGCCAGTTATTGTTGGGCAATTTTGCCGAATGGCACAAAAAAGAATTGTTAGTATCAGACTCAAATGACACCGACAACATTACCAAATTGCTAAATGTAAGCACAAGTCGTTGGTGGGACTAACGATTGATGGCGCAAAGAATGCTAGCCAAAAGTGATGGCCAATCGTAGCCAGGCAGACTGAGTTTTGGGAAAAACCGATTAAGTTATTTTAGCAAAAATGCCTAATAACCAATCAATCATTTGTTTATTTTTATTTCAAAATTCAATTTCTTATTAAAAATGCCTGGAAAAAATAAATTTTCCTTCTTGCTTAAGTATCCGTTAATTTAATATTCATATAATCACCTTAAAAGTGGTTAATAATAAGTGTGGTGATATGCGAAAAGCTCCTAATAATAGCGGCAACATAGAAAAAGAAAAAAATCTCGGAAACCCATTGGATCAAAGTGATGATGATAATTTCATTGAGATGCCTGATATCTCTATTGAGATGCCTGGTATCTCTATGGATATTGTTCCAAAATCAAAACTTTTCATAAAAAGACTTTTCTCTAAAAGAATCGAACCTACGATTAGTCATGTCAGCCTATCGCTTAAGGGTGAAATGACCATTAAAAATGTGGATGGGAATAATTTTGATTACGATTTTGTAAAAGAAGGTAAAAAAAACACGCCTGTCATGTTAATTAAATTGCCTTGCAACAATAACAGTTTAATATATATGCAGGACCAAAGGATTAACGATATTATAAGAATCATTCATGAATCTACTGAGTATGATGGAAAATATTATAATATTATTATTACCGGCAATCGAAAAATTATTAGCATGATTGATATTATTCTTTATGATAAATTTCTTAGAGGTAAGCGTAATTTCTCAAAAAAACAAAATGAAGATTTATTCAATCAGCTACGTACTTTTCGTAAAATATGTCTTGATAATCAAAAAAACAAAACACCCAAAACGAGCACCTCTAAAAGCAAGTTAAGAAATGCATACAATTTGGCTTTAAATTCGAACGTGCGTATTACCTCTTCTATCAATGGGGCTCATCATGTAACAAAAAGAAGAAACCCTAAAAAAGAATATATTAGAAAAATTTATTCCGATGGAAATCATCTTGGGCAAATGGAATCTTTTATTTCTTATTTATATTTAATGGTATTAGGTGAACCTGCACCAAAGGCCAAACCAATCTATGAAGGAGCGCTGCCATACGGCGGTCAAATAAATAAAATAAAACGAGTCGGTGTTGTTTATAATAAAATTGATGATTTTAAAACGTTCGATCATTTGTTTGAGGAAAAAAGCAATCTACTCTCACCTAAATTATTATCAAAATTAGGTATCGCGAGTGTGTTGGCTGCCTCTCTCTTCTTTCAAGAAGACGATTTACATAATAATAACTGGGGTTTAGCTACGTTATATGATCAAATTTTTCTGTTAGAAAAAGATATCAAACCGAATAAAAGAGAGCTTTATTTTCGCCTCGAAAATGGTTC
>CAYTKY010000041.1:0-17729 GCA_964438435.1 uncultured Coxiellaceae bacterium
GAAGCCTTTGATGCTCATGCAGGATTACCATTTCCCGCTCAACACAATTGGCATATAATGGGCAGCAATTCATCCATTAAGTATGGTTCTTTTTAACTCTATACATAGGCGAAATAATCTCAATGGAAATTGAAAAAATATGTCATGTCGGTCGTAGCGTTATTGAAACGGAAGCAAAAATGATTGCTGATTTAGTGCATCGCATTGATCATGATTTTGCTCAAGCTTGTCAATACTTACACAATTGCACCGGTCGAATTGCCATTATGGGAGTTGGAAAATCCGGTCATATTGGAAAAAAAATAGCAGCCACCTTTTCAAGTACAGGCAGTCCCGCTTTTTTTATTCATCCCAGTGAAGCCAAACACGGTGATATTGGCATGATTACGAAAAATGATGTGATCATCGCGCTGTCTAATTCGGGTGAATCAGAAGAATTAATTTCGATTCTCCCCGTCATCAAACGACTCACTATCCCACTCATCACGTTAACGGGAAAACCGCGATCCACTTTAGCCAAAGCCGCTACGATTAATATTAATGTCAGTGTTGAAAAAGAAGCCTGCCCACTGGGGCTTGCACCGACTTCCAGCACAACGGCAGCCTTAGTCATGGGTGATGCCTTAGCGATGGCACTGTTAGATAAACGAGGTTTCACTGAAAATGATTTCGCATTGTCTCATCCAGGCGGCACTTTAGGTCGTCGCTTATTGTTACGTGTCAATGAAATCATGCATAAAAATGAAGACGTACCGATTGTTCATCAACAAGCGTCACTAAAAGAAGCCTTGCTTGAAATGACGCGTAAAAAATTAGGTATCACGACCATTGTTGATGAATCCGGGGCTTTAGTCGGTGTTTTTACAGATGGCGATGTTCGTCGTGCATTTGATCATCATGCCGATATTCATCAAACATTCATTCATCAAATCATGTCATCGCATCCCAAAACGATTTCTAGCAATATGCTGGCGGCAGAAGCGCTCACGCTGATGGAAACATATAAAATCACATCGCTCGTCGTCATTAATGAAAAGCAGGTGCCCATTGGGATTATTCATATTCACGATATTCTTCGCGCGGGAGTTGTTTAACGCATGTCAACCATTATCGAAAAAGCAAAAGCCATTCGCCTTTTTATTTTAGATGTCGATGGCATCCTCACCAATGGCATGTTGTATTACAGCAATCACGCTGTGGAAATGAAAGCCTTTCATATTCACGATGGCTTAGGTATTAAACTGTTACAAAAAACAGGCGTTATCGTCGCTATTATTTCTGCAAAAACATCGGAAGCACTGACCCGTCGCATCAAAGAATTGAATATCCAACACGCTTATTTAGGTTATGAAAATAAATTGCCGGCTTACGAAGAACTCAAACGTATTTTAAAATTAGAAGACCATGAAATTGCCTACATGGGCGATGACTTACCCGATTTACCGGTGCTAAGTCGTGTAGGACTTGCCATTACCGTACCACAGGCACCCGACATTCTTACTCAACGAGTTGATTTAATAACTAAAAAAAAGGCGGGTAAAGGTGCTGTGCGCGAAGTTTGCGAATTCATTATGCAAGCACAAGAGCAATTTGATTCTGTGATACAATCCTACCTTAATTAGGCTGCCATTGATTTTGTCTATGACATATAAAAATATTATTATTACTTTAAGCTTACTCATCATCACAGGATTGGCCGTTTGGACAACGCTTTTATCTTTCCATCCTCCCGCTATCGTCACCGTTAACAATAATTCACCCGATGCTTTTATGGAAGATGTGGTTGCTCTCATCATGGACAAACAAGGCAAACCACATATGAAAATTGTGACGCCTAAGTTGGTCCATTACCCCGAAAAAGATACAACACAACTCACATCGCCAGAATTAACGCTCTATCGTAACTCGCTCGAGCCTTGGTTTATCAAATCTCGATTTGCAACAGCAACCGATGGCACCGACTATATTCATTTTTGGGATAACGTAACCATTCATCACGCGGCAGATGAAAACAATGCAGCAACTTTTATCAAGACCACCACTTTAACTGTTTTTCCCAATAAAAAATTAGCAGAAACAAATCAACTGATTACACTGATTCAACCTAATCTGCTTGTAAAATCCCTTGGAATGAAAGCAAACATGAATACGGGAGATATAAAATTGTTATCAGAAGCGAGGGGGGAATATGTCACTGATCAATAAAATGATTGCAGGATTTTTTCTCGTTACTTTAATAAATAGCGTCTTTGCTTTGGAAAATGATCGCAAAGAAAAAGTTTATTTTGTCGCTGATTCTGGTATTTACAATTACAAAACAGGTATTAATATTTATGAAGGTCATGTCAAAGTTGATCAAGGCAGTACGCATTTAACAGCAGATCGATTAATCACTAAAAACAATAAACAACACAAAATGCAAGAAGCGATTGCGTATGGATTACAGGAAAAAGCACATTATTGGACCCTCCCCAATACGAAGGAACCCGAAATGCATGCGTGGGCTAAAATTATCAAATTTTACCCTATCGAATCCAATGCAACGTTAGAACAAGATGTATTTATTCGACAGGGAGACAATCATTTTCAAGGACAGCTTATTCACTACAACAGTAAAGAACAAACGATTTCAGTCCCTGCCTCTAAAAATAATCGTGCTGTTCTTGTTTATAATCCAGATAAATAATCATGCCAACAACATTACACATTCAACATCTCAATAAAAAATATAAATCTCGCGAAGTCGTTAAAGATGTTTCGTTGAAAATTAATCGAGGCGAAATTGTGGGATTATTAGGACCAAACGGTGCGGGAAAAACCACTTCTTTTTATATGATCGTAGGGCTCATTGCTATTGATAAAGGATGTATTACCCTCGACGATCAAGATATTACCAAATTACCTGTACACGCCCGCGCACGTCTTGGCATTAGTTATTTACCGCAAGAAGCTTCTATTTTCAGAAAATTAACCGTCGCACAAAATATCATGGCGATTCTCGAATTAAGAAATGATTTAAGTAAAGCGGGACGCAAACATTTATTAGAACAATTATTAGAAGAATTTCGCATTTCACATATTCGCGATACGATGGGTATTCATTTATCGGGCGGTGAAAGACGACGCACAGAAATTGCTCGTGCTTTAGCAACCGATCCTCTTTTTATTTTACTGGATGAACCTTTTGCGGGAATCGATCCCATTTCCGTGGTGGATGTCAAACGCATCATCAATCATTTGCGTACACGCGGGATTGGCATATTGATTACTGATCATAACGTACGAGATACGCTGACGATTTGTGAACGTGCTTACATTGTCAACCAAGGTAAAATAATTTGCGAAGGCACGCCTAACGACATTTTAGCTAATCATGAAGTTCGCGATGTTTATCTTGGTAACGATTTTAATTTGTAAGGATTAAAAAAATGATCAGACAAGAACTAACCATTTTAAACAAATTAGGATTACATACGCGAGCAGCTGCTAAGCTGGTTGATATCGCAAAAAAATTTGCGAGTCGCACGGAAGTCATTTATCGCGATCGAACCGCTGATTGCAAAAGCATTATGGGTCTTATCACCCTCGGCGCACAGAAAGATGATCATCTTCATTTCATCATCACAGGCGAGGATGAAGAAGAAGCATCGCAGGCGATTACCAAATTACTCCGAGATAAATTTGGCGAAGATTGAGAATGACTCCTAATTTCTGCATGTAATATGCGAAGATTTTCCTAATATTACCTGATTATTTAACTAGTAAGTAAAGCTTGCTTTTGCGTGAAACGATGTCGATGAGGACATTTTTCTTCGACAATTCGACACAATTCGCAATCCCATTAAACTAAGAGTGTTTTAATAATGACACTATCATTTTTTGCTACTTTTGATAATCAAGTTATTCATAATATATCGACTAATCTAAGCAATGTAGAAAAAAATATACGCGAAGCAACGTCTGCCACATTAACTTACTTCATTAAATCGGGAGAGGTTCATCAGCTTGCTTTTTTTCGTTGCAATACAGAGGAGTGTTACATTATCGATGCAAATAGATTTATTATAAAATGCGGCGTGGAAGGAGGTGCGAACATCTTGCTACATATAATGGAACGAAGCAACCCTTCTACCATTCAACTGATTTCCATTAAAGGTAACCACTTATTAAATTCGAATCGAATTTTTACGACACGCCCTAATCACAATCATCCTGTTAATAAAATTTCGCATGATATGCCAAGAGCCAAATTATAATATGAAAACAGCATTACACCTTTTGTGTGAAATGATGTGAAATTCGCGAAACCTAAGAACCACTCCCAGCTATCATCATTTCTTCAATTAAAATGGAACCTGTTCGAATATTTCCGCGAATATCCGTGTCATTTCCAACTTCCATGATGCCTGCATACATCTCCCTTAAATTACCAGCCACCGTAATTTCATGCACAGGATATTGAATTTCACCGTTTTCAATCCAAAAACCACTGACTCCGCGTGAATAATTTCCTGTCAGCAAATTGACGCCTTGACCCATCGTGTCGGTAATTAATAATCCTCTATCCATTTCTTTCATCAGCATCATTAAATTTTTATTCCCTGATTGAATCATCAAATTATGAATGCCGCCTGCATTACCTGTTGTACGCATGCCTAATTTACGAGCGGAATAACTACCTAATATATAACGCCGCAAAATACCATCTTCCACAAATACATTAGGACGAGTCAACACACCTTCATCATCAAAAGGAGCACTCCCTAACGCGTTCGCCAAATGAGGTTGTTCTTGCATTTGAACAAACGACGGGAAAATTTTTTGATCTAAATGATCTAATAAAAAAGACGTTTTACGATATAAATGGCTACCAGAAATAGCCGCAATAAAATGACCCAATAATGTTCTTGCTTCTTCCGCCAAAAAAATAACAGGGGCTTGCATTGTCGGTAATTGTCTTGCGCCTAACCGTTGCACCGTACGTTTTGCTGCTTCTTTTGCAATTTGTGAAATACTGGTTAGCAAGCGCGGATCAGATGAAACGGTATAACTATAATCACGCTGCATGTCTTCTTTATCTTTTGCGATTAAAACACAATTCATTTCATGCCGTGTGTAAGGATAATGCCCTATAAAGCCATGACTATTCGCATAAACATGCAATGCTTGCGCAGTACCGACAGTCACTTCTTCTGTATTCACCAACCGTTTATCTTGTGCGCGTGCTTCATTTTCACAATGAATCGCTATTTCAATTGCCTTTTCAACAGAAATATCCCATGGGAAAGCAAGATTCAATTGAGGATAGTGAAATGCTAATTCTTCTTTATCTGCTAATCCTGCGGCCGGATCTTGGTCAGTAAATTTTGCAATATGACAAGCCGCTTCAACCGCTGCCTTGATTGCTTTTGGACTCAGATCTGAAATGCTTGCCGATCCTGTTCGCTTACCAAAATAAACATCGATTTCAACGGATTTATCTTGATTATATTCGACTGTTTCAACGTCTCCTTCACGTACAGAAACGGAAAATCCTTTATCCGCACTGATGCTCACTTCTGCTTGATGCGCACCTAAGCGTTTTGCTTCTTGTAAAATATCTTTTGAAATTGACAATAACTCATCGGAATGATACTGGCTGACTTCGACAACATCTTTCATAAATAAACACCTATTTTTTTGTTCCGCCCACAATTAATTCATCCACTCGCAAAGTAGGTTGACCTACGCCGACAGGAACAGTTTGTCCATCTTTACCACACATACCAACACCGGTATCCAACTTGAGATCATTTCCTACCATCGAGACTTTGGTTAATACATCAGGCCCATTGCCTATTAATGTTGCGCCTTTCACTGGCGCACCAATTTTACCATTCTCAATGAGATACGCTTCATTTGCAGAAAAAACAAACTTGCCTGACGTAATATCAACTTGACCACCACCAAAATTAACTGCGTATAACCCCTTCGAAACAGAAGAAATAATTTCATCAGGTGTCGATTGCCCACCTAACATGTATGTATTTGTCATCCGCGGCAACGGTAAATGTGCATAAGATTCTCGTCGGCCATTGCCGGATGAAGTCATCCCCATTAATTTTGCATTACGTTTATCCAGCAAAAATTCACGTAAAATGCCATTTTCGATTAGCACATTATTTTGTGTTGGCGTTCCTTCATCATCAACATTCAATGAACCTCGACGATTCGGTAACGTGCCATTATCCACAATCGTACACAGCTCACTCGCAACACGCTGACCACGACAACCGTTATAAACAGAAATACCTTTTCGATGAAAATCACCTTCTAAACCATGCCCAACAGCTTCATGCAATAAAACACCTGGCCAACCAGGGCCCAAAATAACGACCATGGGACCAGCCGGCGCATCTAGCGCATCTAAATTAACCAATGCTTGACGAAGTGCATCATCAGCATATTGAAAAATTAAATTTTCATTCACAAAATAATGATAATCAAAACGCCCGCCACCACCTGCGTGACCCGATTCACGACGACCTTTTTGCTCTACAATGACGCTGACACTACACCGCACTAAGGGCCGCACATCGGAGGCAACATGACCATCGCTTGCCATGACAAACACGGTTTCATATTCACCCGATAAACTTGCATTGACTTGAATAATGCGATGATCTTTTTGTCTAAGATAAGCATCCACACGCTGCAATAAAGCCACTTTATCTTGCTCAGTCAGTGAATGGAGAGGATTAATAGGCAAATAAAGCTGATGATGCGAGGACCGATGCCACGCTTGCACTGTTTGCTCACCACCTTGCTTTGCGATACCACGTGCTGCCTGCGCTGCCTGTTGTAAGGCAGGCATCACAATATCATCCGCATAAGCAAATCCGGTTTTTTCACCACTGACTGCTCGCACACCCACGCCACGATCAATATCAAAACTTCCCCCTTTGATAAGGCTATCTTCTAATACCCAAGATTCGCTATAGCAAGATTGAAAATAAAGATCGGCGTAATCAATGGATTTCCCGCCTAATTGATCAAGAATGTCGTACAATTGGTGATCTGTTAAGCCTGCTGGCTCTAATAAATCACGACGCGCTATTTCAAAAACATCCGCCATAAAATGACACCTGATTAAAAATATCGGGAAATTATGCCTTTTTTTTAGATAATAAAATAGGCCTGTTGACAGAGATTCAGTTAGCTCTTTAATGCGAATTAAGCTACCTTAAATTTTATTTTCACCTATTCCAGTCAATCCCAACGTGGGTATTTCATTTCGCAAAATAATTTCTCGTTGAGGATGAGGTGGTTTAATACCATGCGCAGCAAATGCATCCCAGATGGTCATTAATACTGTCGACATTACACCGGTTCGAGATTTAACTTCACGAATATTGACATAATAACGTATCTCAAATTCCATCAACGTATCACTCATTTCTTTGAGATACACTTCTGGCACAGGATCTTTTAAAATAACTTTATGTTCTGCTAATATTTTTTGAACAATCACTTTGACTTCATGTGGGTTATCTTGTCGACTAATTTTAATATGCAACACAGAGCGTACAATATTATCTCTTGCAGTCCAGTTAGTGAATGATTTATTAAAAATTTCCGCATTCGGCACGACTAATTCCATATGATCCCATGTTCGCACAGTCACCGCACGACTACCAATATGTGTCACCTCACCTTCAATACCCCCGACATTCACAATATCGCCTACGCGCAGTGGTCGCTCTAATAAAATTAAAAATCCACAAGCAAAATTATTAGCAAGATCTCTTAAACCCAAACCAATACCGAATGCAAACAAACCCGCAACTGCGACCAATGCTTGCAAATTAATACCCAAGACACGCAAACAAATAAAAGCACCGAATACAACCACCGTATATTGACTTAAAATTGCAATACTATTTCTGATGCCCATATCGCTTGTGCGAGAAAATAACAAACGATAAATGAATTCACGTGTCCATCTAGCTGTCCAATAAAAAATTGAAATTAAGATGCTAACTTCAATCACACTTAACGGAGTGATAGTTGTATTTAGCACATGAATCAATTGATATTGCAGCAAGCGTGTCAATCTCTCGACGATGGGAGATTGCTTATCCCATCCATAAAGCAGAAACAACACTGTCCAAGCAACTAGAAATAAAGTAATACGCAATACTTTATCGATGGGTTTTAAAAATGCCTCTGTCCATAACCAGCCATTATGGGTATGTTGAATCATCCATCGAGAAAATTGCTCAACACTATCTGATAATAAACCGCGCAAAATTAAATATCCGATTAACACAATAAGAAAAATACCTTCATACCAAGAAACCGTCATAATCAAATTCAGATAACCAAACAAACCAATCACTGAATTTCCAAAAATCAATGTCGGCACTAAAATACCAATTAAACGAATACATTTTTCAACATACGGATGACGCTCTTCCATATGAGAAAGAATGAGATTAGGAACCACTTGCCATGAACGTAATAGTAGTAGTGATACGATCATCAACATAAGCAAAAACAATCGATCACATAATGCTTTGAGTTCATAAATAAGCGGCAACAGATGGACAAAAACAGTAAAAGCAGTAATCACACCGCCAACGACGATAATCCATTTCAATCGTCGATATAATCTCATGTCATGCCCTGTCGTATCATGCGTTGTTTCCATCAAGCACAACTTAGCCACGATCATGATGCCTTTAAATACAAACCAAACAGAAGCCAAATAAAGCATGAACATATAATTTTGCGATGGTATGCCAAAGAAAAACAGGCTAAGAAAAAGATTACCCATTAAAAAAAGACCGATAAAATTTCGCTTTAACCATTGCAAACTCAACCATTTGGAATTTAAATTATCTCGCCATTGAGACGGTTTTTCGATTAATCGAAACAATACTTTGCGTAAAAAGAAAAATGTAAACAACCAAAGAGTTTGCATCACACCAAACAGCAACCACAACGACATCGTACTTGCTTCAAACGCCTTCATTAAATGGTTAGAAAGATTCTTAATCACTTGGAATGTCAGAGCTGGCACAAGCAACATTTCTTTGCCTAAATCCAACAGCGTTTTAAATCCAAACATAGGCAAGCCTTGACGTGCAGAAAGTTCTGATTGCAAGGCTTTGTCTAGCGTCAACCTGAAATCAGCCAGATTTTTATCGATTCCCATTAAAACCGTATCGGACGCTTGATATTCTTTATTTAATTTAGCTAGTCGATCAATATAAAGAGACAAATCATCATCACCATTTTTTTTCTTAGACAAATAAGCGATATGCGTCTGCAATACGCTAATTCGGGATTTCAGCACAGAATCCAAACGTGTGATTTGCTTAACCAATGTTTGCACTTGATCTGCAATTTCATTTAATAAACTAATCGAATTATTTCTCAATAACGCCAATCGCATTTGTTGAATTTGATCTTTATAACGCGCAATCAGTGATTGCACATAAGCATAATTCGCATTTTCATTCGTATAAAAAATAGAGCGCTCTAGCGATGAATAAGCGGGCCGATGCTCAATAGGATCTGTCTTACTTAATTGCGCATACAAATTATTTAATTCTTGCAGCCAATGATTTTGCTGTTTTTGATAAGCAAGTTCATCTTTAATTTGTTGTTGCTTAACGAGCAACATATGACGAGATTTGAGAACCGTATTTAAACGACTATAATTATCTTTTCTTAATTCTAAAATATTAGAACCTACCGTTTGCAAATCTCTCAGATAGTCAACACGAATTTTTTCAAGATCCAATAGCTTTTGTTGGTAATTTAAGTCCGCTCGCATTTCACCAACATTAGTCGCTTCATTTTTTGCTATTTTAGGGCCAAAAATATTCAATACATTTAATTGATTTTGAATTTCTTGAACACTCTTTTCTAACCAATTGATAGTTTGCTTACCATCAGCAAATTCAATATTAATACTATCTAAATCGGATTGGGAAACAGAAATATCTAGCGCTGCTTTATCAATCAAATTTTTGCTGGCTTTTTCGATAGTAACTTGTGAAATTTCATTATCATGTTGTTTTTGTAACTCAACATATTCACGTTCACCGCGATGCAATCGATCTTTTAATAAATTAATTTGCTCTGTTACCAATTGAATACGGTCAATCGTTCCCCGCTCTTCAAGGCTCGTCGCTGCATAGGTTGCATGCACCATCATGCTTATTAAAAAAAGCGTGAAAATAATTGAAATTTTAATTAACAGTCGCCGGCACATGATCCAAGACCCTATTTTTAAGAAGCATAAGAAAGAAAATACCCGGAAATGATAGTACGAATGCCCAACTATAAAATTGCACCCATCCCAGATGTGCGACCATCAATCCTGCTATCGGACCTAAATAAATCCTTCCCAATGATGCGATAGCAGATAATAAAGCATACTGACCCGCCGTGTATCGCTGATGACAAAGCGACATTAAAAAAGCAAGAAAGGCAGCTGTACTCAATCCACTACAAAAATTCTCAATAAAAATTGACCCCATCATCATCCAAAAATGTTTCCCCATCATGGCAAGAAAAACAAACGTAAGATTTGAAAAAGCCTGAGCTAAACCGAACAATAATAATGCATAATAAATATTCCAACGGATTAAAAATATACCGCCAATAAAACCGCCTAAGATGGTCGCGATCATACTGACTGTTTTATAAGCAAGCCCAACTTCTGTTAAAGAGAAACCCAAACCATGTAAAAGGAAATTTGTCATCAATGACAATGCCAATGCATCGCCCAATTTATAAAACATAATAAATAAAAGTAAGGTAATTATTTTTTCTCGGCTTAATAAATCTTGGCAAGATGCTTTCAACATATTAAAAAAATTACTTGATGTATGATTTTCCGCTGTTTTGGGTAAAAAATAAGTGACTATCATCAACAGCAACATGAGTGCAGCCATCATTTCATACGTGAGTTTCCACCCCCAATAATCAGCGAATACCAAAGCAAATCCACCCGAGACCAAGGTGGCCATTCGATAAGCAAACACATAACAAGCAGCACCTAAACCACGTTCTTCTATTGTTAGAATAAGAGTACGATAAGCATCAATCGCAGCATCTTGCGAAGCAGAAAAGAAAGCAACAATGAGAGCAACCATCGCCATCTTCCCTGCTTCAATAGCAGGATTCATGTTTGCCAACACAATCAGCATCACCATTAATCCTGCTTGCGCAATTAAAATCCAACTTTTCCGTTTGCCTAATTGAGGGATGCCATAATGATCCATCAACGGTGCCCATAAAAACTTTAATGCATAAGGAATACCAATCAGTGACAACATACCAATCGTCACCAAATTAATGTGTGACTCGGTGAACCATGCTTGCAATGTCGCCCCAGTCAAAACAAGCGGCAATCCGGAAGAAAATCCCAGTAATAAAACAGCAAGTAATCGGGTATTCACTAACATACGAGACACGTTAATTTTTGGAATAATAATAGACATAGTATAAGATTTCGTTGCTCACTTCATCAAAGTGGTTGAAATTTTAACACTAATTCAATGATTTTGATAGATCCAATGTCGCTTCCCGGTCTATGGAAACTTTTCACTATCATCAGAATAATGACAAAAAAAAGGGGCAAGAATTGCCCCTTTTACATTGGTTAAACTTAAAGTCTACGCAAAGTGGTAAACTAAGCCAGCCAAGAATTGATTGTCGGATGGATTGTAGCTCGTTCCCATCGATGACGTGAATGAAGTGAAGCTGGTGTGATTGTATTCACCACGAACACTCCAGTTACCCATCAACAATGTTTCTAATCCAATACCATATTGGAAGCCATTGCTGGTGTTGCTCTTGCTGGTAGAAGTAGTCGTTGCACCGACTGTTTGAGATTCTTTACCTTGCAAGTTAGCCCAGTTCCAACCTAAGCGTACATATGCTGTGGTTGTGTCATTCAAGCGAAGACCTGGGAGCAGGCTTAAACCATAATTGGAATTAGCTTGGAATTTGTTATTGTACGTACCGGTTGTGCTGGTAATTGAATAACTTTGGCTAGCGCCATTCCAATTTCCAAATACTTCACCACCTAAATAGAAGGTATCAAAGTATTGACCGTAACCTAAAAATAAACCAGCTAACCATCCTGGCGCACCAATTTTAGGATTAGCATTTAGACTAGTTACACCAGCCGTGACGAGATTGATGTTTTCTCTAACCCAATATGTGTCATACCCTAATTGACCCCCAAGATAAAAACCACCCATCAACATTGCTGGAGCTGGACATGGCATTGCTTCAGCTTTGTAATTTTCACCTTTGTAATTTTTTGCAAAGGCTAAACCTGTTGATGCAGCTAAAACGAGTGAAGCTGTTAAAACTTTTGTTGAAATTGAAGAAAGGTTCATACGTATCTCCTTATAAAAACCTACGGTAATTCCTTGAACTGATTTCGTCACGGATCATTTCAAAGAGCACAAAGCTATAAACTACCTAAATATTTGAGAAATAACAAGAGCAATATAATATAAATAATAATGAAATTATATAATTGGATCGTCTTGTATTTCAAAACACGCTTATTGTGACTAATTTAAAAAAATATTCAAGAAATTTTAACCAACGGATAGTCAATGCTTTTATTCTTTCCTGCTTTTATTTCTCATCTTACGCATTTTTCGCACCTGCCATAGCGTCAAGACAGGGCCTGAAATAACGTAACAGAAAAAAACGACAAATAACATTTCAGGAGGCTCGATTGCAAACGCAGCGATAATACAAACAGCAATGACAATTGTAAAAAAAGGAACCCTACCTTTAAAATCGATTGATTTGAAACTGGAATAACGAATTGTGCTAATCATCAATCCCGCAATAATGACTGTTAGAATAGCTAATGGCACAGCAAGCGCTACGCCTCCTAATTCATAGTCTGCACTCACCCAAACAATGCTTGCTATTAAGCCTGCCGCCGATGGGCAAGGTAATCCTTGAAAATAATACTTATCACTCACTTGAATATTAAAACGCGCTAACCGAAGTGCGGTAGCTGCCGTATATAAAAATGCGGCTAACCAACCTAACTTGCCTAAATGATAAAAAGACCAGCTATAAGTAACCAATGAAGGCGCCAACCCAAAAGCGATCATATCAGAAAGACTATCATACTGCGCGCCGAAAGCCGTTTGCGTATGCGTTAATCGTGCCACACGACCATCCAATCCATCCGCAATAATGGCAATAAAAACGGCAATGGCCGCTGAATCAAACTGCCCTCTCATTGCCGCAACAATTGAATAAAAACCAGCAAATAAGGCTGCCGTGGTAAGAAGGTTCGGTAATAGATAAATACCTCGCTGAGATATTTTTTCTGCTGACTCATCCCCCCGCTCTTGTTGTTCTGTCATTCTCCCTCCAGTCTTGCAAAATTTGTGCGATTAACTCTTCAAAATTTTTAAAAACGCTTCCAACTCCCGATCAAGCGGGGCTACTACTTTAATATGATGACCCGATGAAGGCAAAATAAAATCGATGGATTTCGCGTGCAAAAACATTCGTTTTAAACCCAATTGATGCGCCCACTTATTAAATTCAGCGTCGCCGTATCGATCATCACCCGCAATTGGGTGACCTTGATGTGCCGCATGCACACGTATTTGATGTGTTCTACCCGTATAAAGTCTCACATCAACCAAGGAAGCTTCTTTGAAAGTATCAATCGGATGAAAGACTGTTAATGCCGATTTCCCATCGCGATGAATTTCGACAACATGTTTACCACCTTCACGATAATCTTTGTGCAGAGGAAGATCGACTGTTAATTCAGATTTTTTCCATTTTGATTTTGTTAATGCACAATAAATCTTTTTAATTTTGCCTTCCCGCAATAAAGTATGCAGTTCACGCAATACTCGTTTCTTTTTTGCTAATATAAGACAACCCGATGTCTCTGAATCAAGGCGATGCGCCAATTCAAGTTGCGGGAATTGAGGATATAAATGACGCAATGCTTCAATCACCCCCACTCTCACTGTGCTGCCCACGTGAACCGACATTCCAGAAGGCTTATTGATAATTAATAAGTTTTGATCTTCATATAGAACACGATGTTTCAATAAATCTAGTGTTTGCTGATTGGGAGGAATTTTTTTACCTTCTTCTTCAAGAAAAATGGGCGGCAATCGAACGTGATCGTTTGGTTGTAATCGATAAAAAGCTGACACACGTTTTTTATTTACCCGCACTTCGCCTTTCCGCAAAAGGCGATAAACATGTGATTTAGGCATCCCCTTTAGCCGAGTAATCAAAAAATTGTCAATCCGCTGCCCAGCAGTATCATGCGATATGCTAACGTACTGCACCTTCGTTTTCTTTTGATGAGAATATTTTGAAGAAATTGCCATATAATTCACCACGTAAGGATTATACTGCCTATTTAAATTGCCCAGACTATATCACATCATGGCGGGTTTTGAATTGATATAAAATCAAGATATTGGTAGTATTCGTATTAACCTTCTAACCTTTGAAGGCATATTAAAGGCATCATTTTTGGCTGCCAAGCAGCCACCATGAATAACATTAAAATTTTACCGTGCTTTTAAACACGATTGATGAAGAAATATTTTTTATAGTTGACGCTGAGTGAAGCAATGAATTCTTTCTCAAGTTTAAATAACATTTCAATAATTTAAACTGGAAAATATCGATTATGATTTATAAAGTCTTAAATAATCATTCGCACTGTCATCGTCGTGCGTTACTAATCTTGACTGACCATAAAACCAGTCATGATAAGGCTTTGCTTCCCTTACTCATATAACGCGACAATACGCAACATCGCTTCTATAAAATATATGCGCTCATCCTAGTGTTGCAGCACGTACACTAAGTGGATGAAATTAACATTATGAATAGAATGCTTATCAATGCAACGCATAAGGATCAAGAACTGCGAATCGCATTGGCTACAGGCCAATACTTGTATGATTTAATTATTGAATCAAGTTTCCGCGAGCAAAAACAATCTAATATCTACAAAGGAATTATCACACGCATCGAACCCAGTTTAGAGGCTGCTTTTGTTGATTATGGAGAGGGCCGTCATGGCTTTTTACCATTAAAAGAAGTAGCACGCTCTTGCTTCAAGAAAAGCTATAACGATAATGGCAAACGTCCAACAATCAACGAAGTGCTGGAAGAAGATCAGGAACTTATTGTTCAAGTTGAAAAAGAAGAACGCGGAAATAAAGGTGCCGCACTCACAACTTTCATCACCTTACCCGGTTGCTACCTCGTATTAATGCCCAATAATCCACGCGCTGGTGGCGTATCTCGCCGTATTGAAGGGGATGAGCGAGACGAGTTACACCATCTGCTGGGTTCCTTACAAGTTCCAGATGGAATGGGTTTAATTATCAGAACAGCGGGCGGCGGCCGATCACAAGAAGAATTGCAATGGGATTTAGAAATCTTGCTCCGCTTGTGGAACGTCATTCAACGTGCTGCGCATGAAGAAGAAGGAGGCGAGGGTGCGCAAACGCCTACGACACATCGCCCTGCTCCATTTCTGATTTATCAGGAAGGCAATGCAGTTATTCGCGCATTGCGTGATTACTTACGTAAAGATATCGATGAAATTCTCATTGATCATCCGGATGTTTATGAAGAAGTTGTCAATCACCTTAAATTAATTCGTCCTGACTTTATTAGTCGCGTTAAACTGTACAAAGATCCCACCCCACTCTTCACTCGTTTTCAAATTGAAAGTCAAATTGAATCAGCTTTTCAACGTGATGTCCGTTTACCTTCTGGCGGCTCGGTGATTATTGATCATACAGAAGCACTCGTTTCCATTGATATTAATTCGGCAAAATCTACAAAAGGTGGTGATATTGAAGAAACAGCGTTGATGACAAACTTAGAAGCTGCGAATGAAATTGCTAGACAGTTACGCTTAAGAGATATCGGTGGTTTGATCGTCATTGACTTTATTGATATGACGCCCATTCGCAATCAACGTGAAGTAGAAGAACGCTTGAAAAAAGCCTTATCCATGGATAGAGCACGCGTACAAGTGGGTCGCATTTCACGGTTTGGTTTATTGGAAATGTCTCGTCAACGACTTCGCCCCTCTCTCGGAGAATCCAGTCGCATCACTTGCCCTCGATGCTTAGGTCAAGGAACCATTCGTGGCATTGAATCATTGGGCTTATCCGTTATGCGTATCATTGAAGAGGAAGCACTGAAAGACAATACAGCACAAGTGAGGGCCATTTTACCGACAGAAATTGCAGCCTATTTATTGAATGAAAAACGTCAAGCCATTATAGATATCGAAAAACGTCAAAACGTTTCAATTATTGTTGTTCCGAGCTCACATCTTTTAACACCGCAATATGAAGTCGAACGTATTCGAATCTCTGACATGACAGAAAAAGATGAGAAGCTTGCGAGTTATAAATTAGCCATTAAACCAGAAATTTCAAATCAATCCTCGGGACAAACAGGACAAAAATCGCATCAAGAACCTGCTATTAAAAATATGCCTGTCGAAGAATTACCAGCACCCGCTTCAATGACCATGCTGACGCAAGAAGCTCAAAAAGAAAAAGATGAACCGGGATTATTTAAAAAACTTTACAACTTAATCTTTGTTAAAAAAGAACAAGAATCGGCTGCCACCACGGAAGAACAGCCGCCTACTTACAAAAAACAGGCAAGGCCTAGACCGTCTTCCAGACGCCGAAGAGACAGACCATTTCACCATCGCGATCATCGTGATCACCGTGGAAGAAGAGATCGTAATCGCGGACAGAATGGCGGGTATCGCAATTTTGAGCATAAACCACGAGAAGCAAGGAATTCACGTGATCCTCAACAAGATGCGGCCCATCCGACGACATCCTCTCACTCAACGGAATATCGTGATACGCATACCACGACTCAACAAACAGCAAATAATCCGCATGGAACAACAACGGAACATGTCCGCAATGAAGCACCTATCGTAACGACTACTCCCTTAAAAACAGAAATAACAAATGAAACACCACCGATCAAACAGGAAATAAATTCAACACCCGTAGATTCTTCTACTCAACAGCCGGCCACCAACCAAGCACCTGAAAGACCTCAACGCAGACCGCGTCGCTTTCATCCACATCGACGACATAAGCACGGTGCGAATAATAGACACGAGCCAGGCTCACCTCGCCATTCATTGGAGGGAGAAGATATTTATGCGAAGAAAAACAAAAATGAAGAGTAATTAACCCAATCATACGATATGCTCATCCCGTGCGACGGTTGTTGCACGGGATGTTAGCATCGTTTCTTTATTCAAAAAAATCCACTAGAAAAATAAGCTACTCCAGCTCTTCACTACTCAACCGCCTTGCTTTCGATTCGAGCATGACAGGAATATCATGAATTAGCGGATAGGCCAATCGGTCGAAACGGCAAACCAATTCTTGATTTGCTTCATCAAACAACAATTCACCTTTACAAATAGGACACGCTAATATATCGAGTAAACTTTTATTCATCACCATTTTTCAATGCTCGCTTTATGAGTATCTAAACTATCGGAAAACGATACCATTACTAAAGAGAAAAACAAGTCGCCAAAGTCACGCGATTTAATTGACTGTTTAGCCAGTTTGAGCTAGTTTAGCGTCTGAAAAAGTTGTCCATTAAATAATTTGCGCCCGTAGCTCAGCTGGATAGAGTATCTG
>CAYTKY010000042.1:0-17664 GCA_964438435.1 uncultured Coxiellaceae bacterium
GTGGAAAAGCTTGTTAGATCAGCTTTCAAGGGCGGCTTAAATGGCCAAAGTCGAGCTTTAATGTATTTTTGAAACAGTGCCTTAAACATCAAAGCTGTAATGTACTTCCAGCGCATTAGTCAAAATGCCGCTAACATTATGCTTTGAAACATTGAATTGTGACTCTCCAGTCCTACCCGGATTGGATGTAATCCAGCTCGTACCAGCATTAAATTGGGATGTGCCATACAGTCTATATATTAATTTTAATAATTGATTGTTATGTAATGCATAAGAGATACCAGCTTTAAATTGCCATGCAAACGCAGTGCTATTCAAAGATGGGCTATGCTGCATAACAGGTGCTGTTTCCGCGAGTGGGGTCGAGGGATCGTCAACGTTTAAAGTGCCATTAGCATTTGTGCTGCCTGAATACATCCATGTGATGCCAACACCCAAACCAACAAAGGGTGTCCATTTTGAGTTATTCCTAAAATCGTAATAGACATTTGTCATAAATGAATAGATGTTTGCATTGCTAGAAGTTTTGGTAATAGGATTGTTAAGTGATCTCGCATATACAGCTCTTGTAGTGCTATTAATCTCTAACCAATCATATGTTCCAGATATATGGCGTTTAGTATTCTGAAAGAAAAATTCAACTTCAGAACGCCAACAAGGTGTAAAGTGATATCCAACGGCAAGACTAGCGTTAACCCCATTATCAAATGAATTTTTCCAATTTACGTTTGGCAAGCTAAATAAACTTGTGCCAGGCGCGGTTGGAGAATAAAGAACAGACGTTGAATCTGCAGTAAAGCTGGAGTTTGAATTTGAAAAAAATCCACCTACTCCCGCATCAATATAAAAATTACTAGCAAACACAGTATTGGATAAAAGAAGTATAAATGGAATAGAGTAACGTATCATTTCGATTGCCTTCCTATGCGGGATAAAAGAATCATAATTTTACATGTCTTAGTTGATTAACACAAATTCGGGTTTTGTCGCAATTTAAAAGGTAGTTTGCTACCATTTACGGCCTAAGATATCAGAGAAGTCTAATCTGTGATTGACTTTAAAGGCAAGCATTTCATGAAAAATGTCATTTTATTAGTAGTTCGTTGGTATCTCTCTTATTCGCTGAGCTATCGAGATATCGAAGAAATGATGCTAGAACGTGGAACTAAAGTAGATCATTTGTAACCACTCACAGTGTTTTTAAGCTGCAACAGCTAATGCGACATTAGTATCAGCAGTAACTTTAGGGTGTTGCTCGCATATCCCCCAAAAATGTTACGGACACAAAATCAGTTAGATTTTACCGGTAAATTCTCTAATTCCAGTGCCTTGTTCAGTCTATACCTTGTGCGCTGATCTTTATGATTTTTAAGTACTGCTCTTATCCTCGTGCTTGCTTTGCAAGCATTCCAAAATAACCCTGATATGGCAAGAGTTTTTTGTGAGTGGTTACGGTGTATCTAGTAAAATAATAGTTGAAAAACACAGACGAGAACGTGAAGCAGCATTAAATATTCAACGACAAAATGAAGAAAAATTGAATCAGCTTAAAAAAGCATATGATTATTATCTTTCAAAGGAAATTTGCAAGTTGATGCCAACTGTAGCAAAACAGATTCGAGACGAGATGTTCGCTGCATTTGAACAATATTTAGGGTCAGGTAGCTATTTAGACATCTATCATAAAAAAGGATTAGATGATGTTCTAATAGCAGATCGTTTTACTGAATTTGCTAAAATTAAATATCCTAAATTTTTAGATACTATGATGTCGTTTGAAGAGTATTTAAGAAAATTATCTACAAATGTTGCATGAAGGCTAAATCATGACAGCTAAAATAAAAGAATTTAAAGGATCATTAAACCCAATTTTTAATGAGGGTATACGAAACAGTACTGATGCAGATATTAATGAAAAGGAACAAGTTGCAAAAGATTATTTATTAATTGATGACATCAAACCAAGAGATGATCAACCCCGAAAAATTTTTAACGAAGCCTCTCTTGAAGAATTGTCACAATCAATTAAATCAAAAGGGGTTATTCAGCCTATAGTCGTAAGACCGACTGGTAATAATTTTTATGAAATTATTGTTGGAGAAAGACGTTGGCGTGCAGCAAAACGTGCAGGTTTAGAAAAAATACCTGCAATTATTCGTGATTATAATAAATCAGATGGTATGGCTGTGGCGTTAATTGAGAATATTCAACGTGAAAATTTGAACCCCCTAGAAGAAGCAGAAGCTTTACGCAGTTTGATTGAAGAATGTGCGATGACACATAATCAAATTGCTGAAAGTATTGGTCGATCTCGAACAACGGTGAGTAATCTTCTTCGCTTACTAGATTTAACCCAAGAAGTGAAATCAATGATTAATTCAGGGTTGCTAGAAATGGGGCACGCTAGAGCTCTTTTAAGTTTGAGTCATGATCAACAAAGTGAAGTGGCTAAATTAATTGTTAGTAAATCATTATCAGTTAGAGAAACCGAAAAGCTTGTTCGAAATACGAATGCATCACAAGAAAAACCTATGGTATTGATTGACCCTGCATTTGAGAAGAAAGCTCAGACCTGGAAGGCAGTTCTTGCTAGACAATTGTCGTCAAGGGTGAATGTCCATTTTACTTCTGAAGGGAAGGGGAAGGTTGTTATACATTTTGATTCGGTAGAGGAAGCTGATTGGTTAATGGAACATCTAAGGGTTGAAGAGTAATGATGATTTCTATTAAAAGTTCTTTAATTTACTGGGCTAAGTATAATATAATTATATTCAGCCCAGTAAAATTGGTCCTAAAGAATGAATAAGATAATTGGAAGAAAAGAAGAACAACGAGAACTAACTGAGGTTTTTAAATCAAAAAAGGCCGAGTTTGTTGTTGTTTATGGAAGAAGACGTGTTGGAAAAACTTTTTTGATTGAGCAATTTTTTAAGACGAAAAAATGCGTATATTTTCATGTAACAGGGGTTCAGGATGGATTGTTAAAAGAACAGCTTGCTGAATTTTCCAAAGCCATCGGAAAAACATTTTATAGTGGCGCTACTATTGCAGCAGCAACCACCTGGATGAAAGCATTTGATGAGTTGAATAATGCAATTAATCAGATATCAAATTCTCAAAAAATTATTCTTTTCATTGATGAGCTACCATGGATGGAAACCAAGCGTTCAAGAATATTACAAGCGCTTGATTACTATTGGAACCATTATTGGTCAAAAAATAAGAATCTAAAATTAATTATTTGTGGCTCTAGCGCATCATGGATAATAAAAAATATTATATATAATAAAGGTGGTCTACATAATCGATATACATGCAGTCTTTTAATAAAGCCATTCTCATTATATGAATCAAGAGAATTTTTAAGAAGTAGAAACATTAAAGTAAATAATAAACAATTATTGCAATTATATATGGCAATCGGCGGTGTCCCTCATTACCTTGATAGAATTAAAAAAGGATTATCAGCCGCACAGAATATTGAATTACTATGCTTTAAAGAGACAGGAATTTTATTTTCTGAATTCGAAAAATTATTTAAGTCATTATTCGACGATGCAAAAGTATATATTGAACTTATCAAAATCATATCAAAATTACGAGAAGGTGTTTCAAGAACATTTATTGAAAAGCATAGTAAGTTATCGAAGAAAGGTGGAACACTTACAGATAGATTGAATGATCTAGAACAAGCAGGATTTATAAAATCATTTTTACCATTTAAACATCAAAGACAGGGTGTATATTATCGGATTATAGATGAATATACTTATTTTTATTTAAAATGGATTGAACCAGAAAAGCAAACATTACTGTCAAATGAAATAAGTCATCATTATTGGACTCATAAAATGAATTCATCCATGTATTATTCTTGGATGGGATATTCATTTGAATCTGTATGTTATAAACATATTGCTCAAATTCAAAAATCTTTAAACATTCCGATGGGCTCAAAAGCAGGAACATGGCGATATAGTCCTAAAAAAGGAAGTAAAGATTGTGGAGCTCAGATTGATCTTCTTTTTGAAAGAAGCGATGATTCTATAACAATTTGTGAAATTAAATGTACGAATGAACCATTTATCATAGATAAAAATTATCATAGTTTAATAATGAATAAAGTGTTTGTTTATCAAAAAATTTCAAAAACTTTGAAAAAAGTATTTATTGCATTTATCTCAGCAAACGGTATAAAGAAATCATCATATACAAGTGATATTGCGGGAGTTGTTACTTTGGATGATTTATTAACTGAATAATTTACTGGGCTAAATATAAATGTTTATATTTAGCCCAGTAAATTATAAAGAGCAGAATATAATTTGGTATAAGTATGCAAAATATTCAAATAGTGATTGATGAAAAACCCTCTTCTGAAAATGATGAAATTCTCATTAATAATTTATTTAAGTATGAAACAGAAGAATTATTACACGATGTACCTAAGCATATTTCCATTTACTTAAAAGATGAAAATCAGAAAATTGTTGGTGGAGTATTAATTTGGATTCATACAGAGTCCATTTACATACCTACCATCTGGGTAGATGAGAATTTGCGACAACATGGGTATGGAAAAAAGCTACTGCAAATAGCTGAGGAAGAAGGAAGAAAAAGAGGGTGTAAGTACGTTACTTTAGATGCTAATTTTCAAGCTGCGTCATTTTATAAAAAACAAGGCTATCATGTTATTGGCGAGATCAAAAACTATATCTTCAATCATACCAAAACGTATTTTAGAAAATCACTGGTATTTTCATCAGCACAAGAATTCAAAGAAATTAATTTTAGCGATATTAAATTGGTACCTGCACCATTGAAAGATTATCCTACTATCCAAAATATGGCACGTTTTTACGTTTATGATATGAGTCAATATTTGGGCGGCGAGGCAGGCTGGGAGTGTCCAGAAGATGGTCTTTATGAGTGCATTGATTTTAAAAAATATTGGCAAGCAGATGATGCTTTTCCATTTATGATTCGATGCAAAAATGAATTAGCTGGTTTTGTCATTGTTGATAAAAAAGGCAGTGAACCCCAGATAGATTTTAATGTCGCGCAATTTTTTATTTTACGAAAATTTAAAAATAAAGGTATAGGTAAATACGTTGCACATCAATGTTTCGATAAATTCCGTGGTGTATGGGAAGTAATGGTTATGCCAGGCAATGATGGCGCTTATCAGTTTTGGAGATCGACCATTAGTGAGTACACCGAAAATAATTTTAATGAATACACTAAAAATATTAAACATTTAAATAATAGTTTAAAAAATATTTTTTGTTTTAACAGCAAACTTTAACGAGTAAAAATATGAAATACACCATCAATTATGATTCTAATCCTAAATCAGATGAGACAAAGATTATTTGGGAAGGAATTTCTGAAAATGCAAAAACAAAAAGGAATCTTCCGCCTGGAAAGCCATTCGCTTTTTTCATTAAAGATGAATTGAATCAAATTAAAGGCGGATGTTCTGGTTACATTTATTATGGATGTTTTTATGTTGATCTATTATGGGTTGATCAATCACTGCGTGGAAAGCAATATGGTACTCAATTGATGAAAGAAGCTGAAAAACTAGCTCATGATAATGATTGTAATTTTATTGCGGTTAATACGATGGATTTTGAGGCATTAGATTTCTATAAAAAATTAGATTATACGATTGAATTTGAGAGACATGGATTTGATAAAGATTCAATTATGTATTTTTTGCGTAAAAATATAGGTTAGCTATGGAACCAATCATTATTTGTGAACTACAGCTCACAGATGAAGCTGCCTTCTTAGATGCAATGCAGCGAAGTAAATCATTATATGACCCATGGATGTCAGCTCCCTACACACACGAACAATTTGTAGAATTTTATCATCGATATAATCAACCTAATCATAAAAGTTATTTAATATGCACAAATAATAATACAAATATCGTTGGCGTTTTTAATTTGAGCGAAATTGTTCGTGGATTATTTCAAAATGCTTATTTAGGTTTTTCTTGTGTGATCGATTATGCAGGGAAAGGATATATGAGTAGAGGTTTGAAACTAGTTTTAGAGAAAGTATTTACCGAATTAGAATTACATCGCCTAGAAGCAAATATTCAACCAACCAATATCAATTCTATTAATTTAGTTAAGGCAAATGGATTTAGAAAGGAAGGGTATTCGCCACGTTATCTTAAAATAAATGGTGAATGGCGTGATTTTGAAAGATGGGCAATCACATATGAGGATTGGGATGTTCAAAAATAATTTTGATGCTACATACCAACCGCTTGCTGAGTCACTTCATGCTAAAATCGGTACACATAAAGTAACAGATGATTGGTTAGTGACACTTTCTATCAATCATTTGAACACAATAAAATTGGAATGGCTAGATAATGTTCATTTAATTTATGTTTTGCCAGATGATGCCGTTACTAGAATTGAAAAGATTAGCATTAATACAGGGTTGCGTACTTTTTTGTGTGAAGGTGATACACCAAAACCATCGCCAAATGGTAAATGGATTGCATTTATAAGAACGGAAAAAAAGGAAAAACAACTTTGGTTAATGTGCTCTGACGGGACGGACTTAAAACAATTAACATATCTTACAAATGGCATTAATTTTGGATTTTATAAATATAATTTCAATTTAGTATGGTCACATGATTCTACTTTAATTGCATTGATGTATCCAATTGGAATTGTGAAAAGTGTAATTGATCTTATTGATATCAAAACTGGGCAAACTAAACGAATTCTTACAACAGATCAATTTCAACTGCGCTCAGTTTCATGGTCACTTGATGATAAAGAAATATTCTTCTGGAAGGAGCAAACAGAAGGTGAGTCTGATATTAAACAAGATCAAGAATGTATCCAGGTTATTCGATTAAAGGATGCAAGTATACGCACATTAGCTAAGTTTGATGGTTTGCAACAAATGCTTAATCCTGTTTTATCTCCTGATGGTAAAAATCTTGCTATTGCATACGATCCCGATCATCCCTATTTTGATACGACACAACATATTGGAATAATTTCTATCTTTAATGATTCCTCTATAAAACAAATTACCCATAAATTTAAATTAATTTCACAACAATGGTCACCTGATAGTAAATATATTTATGCCTTACGTGTTTATGGCGCGTATAAACAGATTTATCGTATTGATGTAACTAAGGGAAATGTTAAGCAAATTACAGATGCGCCATTCAGCATTGATTGGCGTGGATACACACTTTCTCCTGATGGAACTAAATTTGCTTATGCTGCCATAAATGCTCATGGAACGCAGGTGCTTCGTGTGATTACAGCGGATGGACAATTGGTGCGTGATTTGATTACTATTCCTGGTACATCAGATGATATGGCTCTTAGTGAAGTAAGGGAAATTGAATGGGATACGATCAATTATCCTGTTCGCATGCGTGGGTTACTCATTTTACCTCTTGATTATCAAGTAGGCATGTCGTATCCGCTTATCATTGATATACATGGTGGTGGATCAGGTGCATCGCTCCAGCTCGATGGGGCAATTTTGGTTTCAACACCGCTGGAATGGCAAATGTGGGCAGCAAAAGGATATGTTGTTTTTGTTCCTGAATTTCGCTCGTCAGGTGCGTTTGGTGAACTAGCAGATACGCGTGATCATTACGAACAACATGACTTGATTAATCAAGATATCGTTGATATTGAAACTGGTGTGAATAAATTAATTAATGATGGGTTGATCGATCCTGAACGAATGGCAGTCGTAGCGCACAGTGCAGGTGCACGTCGTGCAAATTGGTTAGTTGCAACAAGACATCAATTTCGTGCTGTTATTTCAAAAGAAGGCTGGGCAGATGAATTACATGCTGTTTCTAATCCGATCCAAGCTTATCCTCTAAATCGAGTCTATAAACATTTTGGAGGCTCTCCGCAGGAAGTACCAGAAAATTATTTAAAAAATTCAGTGTTGCATCATGCAGACAGCGTATCTATTCCAACTTTATTTCTAATGGGAAACCCAGAACTTGGAGGGATTGATTTTGCTGGAACCGTAAAGTTGTTTTACGATGTAATTCAATCAAAGAATGTAAAGACAGAATTAATTTTTTATCTCGATGAAGGACATGTTTTTGAAAAGGTTTCAAATAGACTTGATGCTTTAAAACGAAGCCAAACATGGATAGATGAACATACGCAGAGTAAGAAGTAATGAAGTCATAAATGTAAAAAGTGAAACAGGCCTGTCTCGTTTTATAATAATGGATGGATTTAAAAATGATATTGAAACTAGAAGAAATTGATGCAGATCAAGCAGAAGCATTGTGCCGTCGTATCACACAGAATTTGCCTGAATATTTTGGAATACCTTTAGCGAATGAACAATATTTTAATGGTGTTCGGGATTGTAAAAATTTAGCTGCAAAAATAGATGATCAATATGTTGGATTGCTCTCGTTGAATTATCCATACGAGAATAACTGTAATATCTATTGGATGGCTGTATTACGAGAATATCAAAATAATAGTATTGGTCGTAAGTTGATAGAGGAAGCATGCAGTCTTGCAAAAAAGCAAAATGCTAATTCAATGACAGTAGAAACGCTTGCTCCAGATCAAGCAGATGAAAATTATTTAAAAACCTATCGTTTCTATCAGTCATCGGGTTTTAAACCTTTATTCAATCTTAAACCAGAAGGCTACGAATGGAATATGGTTTATATGGTCAAGCAACTTGATAGTGAGTTAGATGATCTGAAGAATTAAATTAAAAATGTTTGCTGTTAACTGATAGCCTTGTCTTCTGAGTTATAATCAAATGTATTATCAATTTGTTCTGGCTTATGGGTTCTCAACCAATCGACAGATATTCGTAAGGCATCCATATGAGGATATAATTCATTATATTGCAGTTCATCCCGTATAAGGCGGGTATCAGTAGTTAAGTTCTGTTCCCAATCTAATGGTGGCTCTGTTAGATGAGGTGGCAGTTTATCATGCGGAAGTTTAATAATTTTGTTTTTCCATCCTGCAATTTGGCCGATTTGTTGAATCCATTCTAACTCGCTGTAAGCATTTTGTTCTCCTACATTATATATTCTATTCCCCGAACGAGTATCTAAAGCAGATAATATGATTGCATTTGCGATATCTTCAACATATCCACGGCAAATGCGCCACACACTCTTATTTTGATCTAATAATATTGGTCTATCATCATCCATTTTTTTTAAATAAGGATAAATACGAGAATAATCTCCTGGACCATAAACCATAGGCAAGCGCAATATTGTACTGTTAATGTCCGGAAATGAACGGATCGTATTTTCAACTAAAATTTTTTCATAATGGTAGCTCCAATCATTTGGTTGAGAATTCATTATTTTTCTATAAGGAAAAAACGTATTTCTTAATTCAGATGTCTCATCTAGCGGCATTGGAATTAAATTCTCTGTAGATCGATTCCATAAACGATCATATGCGTGATAAACATCACAGCTACTGATAATGACAATGCGCTTTACTGAACCACGAAATGTCATTGCTAATTGTTTTGCATCACTTTCAGAATAGGGGATCATATCGATGACAACATCAGGCGACAACTCTAAAAATTTATCTTTAAATGATAAAAGATCAGCTCTATCCCCATGTATAGAATTGATCTGAAATGAAAATGGATATGCCGTTTTTCCTCGATTAAATAAAATAATTTCGTGTCCTTTTTCATGTAAATTTTGAGCCACATAAGGACCAATAAATTTAGTACCGCCAATAATAAGGATTCGCATAAATATTTTTGTCCCTATTGCTTTACTTTAAATTTTAATATTGCTGGATAACGATCTGGCATCATTGGAGATTGGCGGACACCAATTTTTTCACATCCCATTTTTAAGTAAAAACTTTCTGCATTAGGATCGCTCCACAAGATAAATTCATACTTTCCTTGTTCAATAGCTGTCTGACAGCAAGAATCCCATAATACTTTTCCTATACCTTTTCCGATGAAATCTGGATGAAGAAAAAAGTTTGCAAGTTCAAATAAAGTGTCAGAATTTATTTCAAAATTGTAAAATCCTGCTAAGCGACCATCAATATAAAATAATTTAATAATATGATTTTCTAAATATTCTGGAGTAATGCCAAATTTTTCCATGAAGATATCAATAAATTCCTTATTATATGCCCAATAAGATTTGGATATGCGTAAAATTGAATTAACTTCATTCAAATCATTTAATGTCGCATTTTTGATAGATATTTGCATGAAAATCTCTGACTCATTTTTGTTTATTAAGGATAGTGAATAATGTCATGGAAGCAAGCTAAGGTTGATGTGAGATTTCGATAGCCGTGTGGTTGATTGGCATTAAACCGCAGTCCTTCACCTTTTTTAAGAGGTTGCCACGTACCGTCAACTAGAATTTCTATTTCGCCATCGACAGCAACCACATGCTCAATCACCCCATGTTTATGTGGCGGTGATAAGTGCTCACAGCCAGGTAATAATTCAATGATAAAAATTTCAAAATGTAACTCTTTATCGAATGGAAAAAGTGGCATCACACGGATTTTTTTATCTTGTGGATGAAGATGTTTAGTTTTGCCAGAGCGATGAATGGGTTCTTTAAAGTCAGCTCCGATATCTGCAATAAATGAAGAAAAGGAAGTACCAAAACCACTTGCGATTTTCCATAACGTTGCAATAGTGGGGCTAGATTCTTCCCGTTCAATTTGTCCCAACATAGCTTTACTCACGCCTGTTTCTTCCGCGGTTTTATCTAAACTCCACCCGCGTTCGCGGCGTAATGTCTTTAAAGTCAAAGAGATATGTTTATATAAGTCTTTCACCAACCACCTATAATTCTAAAATACTTGTGCGTTATAACGCTTGAATGTAGTATAGCGTATTATGCGCTATAGCGCACAATTTGTGAAGTAGAGAGGTTCTCGAAATGAGTGAAGAGAAATTTAAAAATAAGTTAGTGGCGGTACTTAATAAAAGTATAGAACCAGGTAAGGTAATGAATGCCCTAGCTCATATGTGCATAGGATTAGGCGCGAGTCTTGGTAAAGAAGAATTACGATTAACGGATTACAAAGATGCTGATGATGGTTCGCATCCGTTTATTTCAGAATTACCTTTTATTGTTCTGTCAGAAAATTCAAACAAAATCCGGAAATTGAGGAATGAGGCTATTTCTAATAACATTATTTTTAATGATTTCACTGACACCATGACGATTGGCACTTATAAAGAACAGATAGCAAGAACTTTACGAGTGAAAGATGAGAATCTTGTCTATTATGGAATCGCATTATTCGGTGATTGGGATAAGGTGACAGAGTTAACAAAAAAATGTTCTCTTTGGCGGCAACGTTCGGAGAAGCAAGATGATAAATGAAGATAAAAATTTAAGTAAAAGTGCGAAAGTAGTACAAGAAGCTTTATTAAAAAAAGGATTCTCATTTGAAGTAGTTGAGTTACCTTCCAGTACCCGAACGGCTAAAGATGCTGCCAACACATTGGGATGTGAAGTGGCTCAAATTATTAAATCATTATTGTTTCGCTCTGAAAAAACGAATCAGCCAATTTTAATTTTGGCAAGCGGTATAAATCAAGTTAATGAAATAATGATAGAAAAAATCGTTGGCGAAAAAATAGTAAAAGCGGATGCAGGTTTTACTCGTGATATCACAGGGTTTGCTATTGGCGGAGTTCCACCCGTTGGACACAAGCAAACGATTAATTATATTTTTGTTGACGAAGATTTATTGAAATTTGATCAACTATGGGCAGCAGCTGGAACACCTAACGCTGTTTTTTCATTGCGCTCTAATGATCTGTTAAATTTAACAGATGGAAAAATTGTTACTATTAAGTAGAGAAGAATATGCGTAAAGTATTTTGGGATGATTCTTATCAAACTAAATTAGATACGAAGGTCACATCGGTCAATCATAATCGTATTTTATTAGAAGAAACCATTGCGTTTTCATTTTCTGGCGGACAAGAGAGTGATAAAGCTTACATCAACGGAATTCCAGTTTTGAATTCTGAAATTGAAGGCAATCTCATTTACTATACGCTACCAGATGATCACGGCCTTTTTCTTGGCGACAAAGTATGTATGGAAATTGATTGGCATAGACGTTATAAATTAATGCGCTTGCATTTTGCTGCGGAATTAATCCTTGAATTGGTAACACGAAAACTAAATATTGAAAAAATTGGTGCGCATATCGCTGAAACGAAAGCAAGAATCGATTTCTTCTATGATCACAATATTTCTTCAAGCTTTGAAATTCTATTGAATGAATATAATCAAATTATTGCTAATGATAAAACAATCAAAACAGGTTTTTCGGATATTGAAAAGCAAAGACGATATTGGGAAATTGAAGGATTTTCTAAAGTACCATGTGGTGGTACGCATGTTAAATCTACGGCTGAAGTTGGCTATATTACTTTAAAAAGAGTGAATATTGGCAGTGGAAAAGAGCGAATTGAGATTAAACTTATTAATTCATGAGCGTAAGGTATATATTAATGAGCATAACAATTCTTGAAAAAAATGTTCAAAACGCATCTGGAGAGGCAGGGTTAAAATGGATTCGTTCTTTACCTATAATTGTAGAAAGGCTAGCCGATTATTGGTCATTAACAAATATTGTACCTGCTAACAACATGAACTGGAATTATGTTGCTTATGCTATTCAAAAAAATCATGATCATGTCGTTTTAAAAATTAGTAGCGATAGAACGACGGTAGAAAGCGAATATAGCGCCTTAAAGCATTTCGATGGGCATGGTGCAATTAAACTGATTGACCGTCATTCAGAATACCAAGCTATTTTGCTTGAGCAAGCAATCCCAGGAAATACTTTGAAAGAGAAATATCCAGCTGAAGGTGAAAAAACTATCGCTTCTTATGCTCAAGTTGTTAAGGCCATAGCTTCTCGAAAATCGCCTAATTTTACCTATGTACATGTGAGTACTTGGTGTGAAGCGATTGATAAAATTCAAGATGAGAGAATTGGTGATCATTTTATTAATAAAGCAAAACAATTAAAATCAAAATTATTGGATTCAGTAAAACATGAATATCTGTGTCATGGTGATCTTCATCTTGAAAATATTATACTAAATGAAAATAAATGGCTTGCTATTGATCCAAAAGGAATTATCGGTGAAATGGCATTTGAAGCTGCCGCGTTTGATTTGTTAGACAATGATGAATTGAAAGATTCACCAACAATAGAATCAAAAATCATTAGCCGCGTTAATCAATTATCTATCGCTTTGGGTATAGATTCTAGTCGATTATTATCATGGATTTTTTTGAGAATCATTATTTCAGCCCAATGGTTTGTTGAAGATAAGGGTGATCCAAGTCGCATGTTAAAGCTAGCACAATATGTTTATCCATTATTGAAATGATTAATCCAGTGGCTAAGACAGAGCTAGAACTACAAGATGATCGTCCACTCTTGATCGGGATTGATGGACGACCCTGTTCTGGAAAATCGACACTTGCTGACTTATTGATAGAAGCGCTACATGCAGAAGGGGTTTTTTTGGATGATTTTTTTATTCCACAAACAGAGTGGCCTACTCATATAAGCCCCGCATTTCCTTTTCCGTATTTTCGATATAATGAATTCTTACAAGGTGTATCTAATTTGGCTAAGGGAATAATTTTTGAATATCAACCATATGATTGGGCTACCAATAAATTTGAGGAAACTAGAATTATTGATCCTAGAAATATAATCATAGTTGAAGGTGTTTCTGTGCTCTTTAAAAAGCTTGTGCCATTTTTCCATAAAAAGATTCTTGTTGTGAGTAACAAAAATAATGAGTTTGAAGCCATTCGTCATCGGGAAAATAATAATATAAAAGTTTGGAATGAATTGTATCTCCCGAGCGTTGATATTTACTGGCAAACTAATCCATATGAACGAGCTGATATTTTATATGCCGGTCGAGGTGTTGCTAATAAAGATGCAATTAATTTATTTTTAGAAAACGAATAAACATTATGAGACTAGATATTGAAACGCAAAAACAAATTAATCAGTGTGTTGATTTATTAAAAGATGTACTGGGACAAAATCTTTTGTGCGTATATCTATATGGGTCATCTATTGTTGGTGGATTGCAAAAATATAGCGACATTGACTTATTTGTCGTTTCAGAACGTGCAACAACCGTGGAAGAAAAAAAGAAATTAGTAAATAATTTGCTTCAAATTTCTGGTGTTTATATGAAAAGTTCAAAATTGCCGATTGAATTAACTATCGTAGTCAAATCAGAAATTAATCCTTGGCATTATCCTCCAAAATTTGATTTTCAATATGGTGATTGGTTAAGGAAGGAGTTCGAAAGCGGCATGATACAACCATGGCCGACTAAAGAAATGCCTGATCTTGCTTTACTTGTTACCCAAATTCTTTTGGCAAGTGAAACTTTATTTGGCATAAACCCCAATCAATTACTATGTTCTGTACCATATCGTGATGTGATACTTGCTACAATAGATACACTTAAAAACTTAAAGACAGAATTAAACACTGATACACGAAATGTATTGCTACACTATGCTCGAATTTGGAATAGGTTAGAAACTGACACCATTCGTGCTAAGCCAGCATCTGCACTTTGGGCTATCAATCATTTACCCAATGAATACAAGTCCGTCATAGAGCGTGCAAGATCGATTTGTATTGGCGAAACAGTCGAATATTGGGATGATATAGAGCATCTTATCCAGCCGTGTGCTGACTTTATGATAAATCAAATTAACAAACAGCTGTCATTAATTGAGAGCACAGGCTATGTAAATAGATCAATTCATTTGGATTGAAATTCTTGAAATTCACAGCCATGTTGCTGAACATTGATTTATGTTGTCTAGGTTATCGCATTCTGTGACATTGTTGCTTCGCTTAAAAATATTCCATCATCGGAAACAGATCGCGCTGATCAATACAGTCCTGGAGATATAAAGCCAATCCTAAATCACCACACCAGGCGTCTGTACGAATGCAATCGTAATAATCGCGCATAGTTTCATACTGATGAATTGCATGCATGGCAAACTGCAGAGCTCTTTCATACCATATTTTATCGCCAGTTAATTTATACAACTTTAAAAAAGCGTAACCATTTCCAGCTGTACCATGACATAAGCCCCATGGCTTTTTTAATGGTCCCGCTTGCCAGATTAAATTACCAGATTTTATTAATAATTTTTTAAATTCTTCACTTGCTAATGCCCATAAATTTGCAACACCTAACACCATCCTTGGCGATCCATGACAGAATTGCACAAGAAATTGGTTTCGTTCGGGATTAGGTTCATCAAGATGCGGTAACCAATTAGCTAAATCTGCTTCGATTCTTGCAGTTGTTACGATTGTTTTTTCAGTACGCGAAATTAATTGTTGCTGTTGATCATCAGAGAGTAATTGCATTCCTTGTAGCAGTGCAAACACATTGCTAGCAAAGCCATATTTTTTATGTAAGCTAATAATGCCTTGAACAGCACGTAAATAATCGACAACAGAACTGTTTAATAATTTCTGAATCACTTGTTCGCAATGCGTGCCAATTTTTTTAGATTGCTCTAAACACCATTGAGCATCTTGCATTGCGTACGCAAGCGCATTAGGAGGCAAATGTTTATCAAGCGTATGCCTATCACCGGACTTAAAAAGACGGGGATGTATAGTGATTAATAGGTGATCTTGATAAAGACGAATTGTTGTTTCTGATGCGCGTAACCATAATTCTTGTTTAACAAGCTTGTGAGGCGCTGAATATCGGCATTTCAAATACGTTACATGACAATCGCCATGTACTTTTACTTTTTCCCAAATAGCAAGTTCCGGCGGATTGCCTGGAAGAGGTTTTAGTAAAAATGATTCTGTTTGTGTAAATAACGTCAGAGGTTTTTCATGTGTTGTTTCATGAATTCGATTACCTGCTGTTTCTAAATTCCATTTCATCAGTTGTTGATTAGAGTCGAGCAAATGTCGAAATTTTCTCAGCGGTACAAAATTATTTTTAACATATTTTACTCCGGATTCGACTCGACCTTTCTTTTGAGGATCATAGGGTGGGCAAGCCGAAATAATAAAACGATATCCTTCTGCAAATTCACCATAAGAACGTTGCACAACCGGATCGTAATAACAGGCTTTAGTAATTGCACATTTGCAATTATCGATGAGTATTTTTTTAGGAACACCATTAAAAAAATTAAAGGCGCGGCGATGACAGCCTAACCATGTTTCGATATTTTGATGCAAAACAATTTCTGCATACATGTGACGGCTCCATGCGAGAACCATTACAAATATCCATGTTGGCGTAATTTCTCCTGTTAGCTCATCAATTAATTTAGGGCCCGCACCAAAATCAACTTGAGCACATTCACCTGGTTTGAAATCTAAAATAACAGTGGTTGAAAAAGATAATTTGTCTTTTATTTTTTTAACAAATCTCTGGACAGCATCATACGATCCATTAAATTCATTCTGTCGTTTTAGTGCAGCGTATATGGTGCTTGCTTGAACTTTCTGTTGGCACCATTCTTCAATCTGTTGTTTGTAAAGCAATACAGATGATTGTGTCACCGGACTCACTTTAATTTGTTTAAAAAATTTTGCCAATTCTTCATCAGGCGGTAATTCACATTGAGCATTCAGCCATTTCTGCTGAATTGCAATCTTACGAACACTTCTGATTTTATGTCGACTCGCTAATCCTGCTTGCACAAGACCGCGTATCGATTCACCCAAGCGTAGTCTCACAATAATTTGTCTATATTCGTGCATTTCAAACCTTCTTTTTCCCATGAGTAATCCTCCGTGATATATTCAAGGAAAGATTACTACCGTTTAATGAAAGTTTGACATGCTGGGTCCTTTATAATACTGGCAAGAGGGTCAATTATGCTGCGGTTCTTGCGGGTCAATTATGCCGCTGATTAGGTGGGTCAATTATGCTGCGGTTGGAATGGTACGTTTGGGGTGCTGATTGACATGAGATACGTCAAGTATTTAAATTGCCGCTTAGACAGTGTGAAGGTTTTGTTAATGCATTATTTAAAATGATGAATGTAGATTTACGTTCACCGAGTTTCGGTACATTATCAAAACGTTTAAAAACATTAGGATTAAAACAACCTGTGTATCGATTAGCACATAGAAATGGTTGTGATGTTAAAATGATTGCGATTGATTCATCAGGACTTAAATGTTACGGACAAGATGAATGGGTACGTGAAAAATACGGTGAAATAAGCGAAAAGCGTAACTGGCGCAAACTTCATGTTAGTGTTGATCAATACAATATTATTCAAACATCAGAATTAACGATTCGCAAAACACATGATGCATCTGTTGTTAATGCACTCATTTTACCTATGCCTAATAAGGTAAAACAAATAACTGCAGATACAGCCTACGATTCTAACAATGTGTATCATTCGTTAATGAGACAAGTTATTAATTACCGATAAGACACGTTATCGGTAGTGAGAAGCGTATTTATCTAAAAGTGCGCGTATGAGTGTTTGATATGGCACATGCTCCTTATGTGCAATTTGCTGAGTTTGTTTCTTAACCTCTTATCTTCTTCCTATTTCGCTATTTTCAAATTTTT
>CAYTKY010000043.1:0-17396 GCA_964438435.1 uncultured Coxiellaceae bacterium
GGTAATATTAATTTAGGGTCAGCGATTTTAGCAACGAATGGAAATAATAGTTCAACCGCTTATTCGGGTGCAATTAGCGGAACAGGTGGTGTCACAAAAGCAGGAACAGGCACATTAACATTGGGTGGTAATAGTAGTTATTCAGGTGCAACGAATGTCAATGCAGGTACCTTAAGTGTCACGCATGCCAATGCATTAGGGAGCACCGCAGCGGGAACCACGGTTGCCTCTAACGCAACGCTATCAATTAATGGGGTGAATATAGGTGCAGAAGCTTTATCACTGAATGGTGCCACATTAGATAGCGTGGGAAATGCAGCACAAAGTGGTGCAATCACCTTAGCGACAAGTACTAACAATATCTTCAATAGTAATAGTGGCAGTGTATTGACATTGAATGGTACGGTGAATGGTGATTCAGCGCTGACTTTACAGGGATCGGGATCGATTATACTGGGCGGTGCGGTTGGATTAGGTACGCCGCTTACTAGCTTAACTTCTAATGCACTGACAACCATTAGCACAGGAAATGTCGTGAGTAGTGGTAATCAAACTTATAATGCGGCAGTGGTGTTAGGTCTTAGTTCCGCATTGTCAGGATCCAGTATTGCTTTGAATAATGGTATTACGGGTGGTTTGAATCTTGCATTGAATGCCGCTTCATCCAATATCAGCGGTTCATTGAGCGTTAATAATTTGAATGTGACAGGCACAGGTGCAAATAATAGCTTCGCATTAAATACGGTGAATACACAGAATTGGTCAGTAACAGGGGCTAATGCAGGAAATATAGCGACCAGCGGCATTGCAGGTACCGGCTTATTTACGACGGTGCAAAATTTAAGTGGCGGCAACAGCAATGATAATTTTGTATTAAGCGGTGGTTCGTTGAGTGGCAATATAGCAGGTGGTGGTGGTACGAATACATTGGTCGCGAATAATGTGGCTAATACCTGGAATATTTCAGGGACAGATGTTGGAACGGTCACCGGTGTGGGTGGTACTTTTAGTAGTATGCAAAACCTCACGGGTGGCAATGCAGGAAATACATTCAACTTCACAGATGGTGCAAAAGTAACAGGATTGGTGGATGGTGGTTCATTAGCACAAACAAATACATTGAATTATGTTAACTACACAACCTCATTAGTAGCCGAATTAATTGGCGATATTTTCCAAGGTAATATTAAGCAAGCGAGCAATAGTGCAGGGGTGACTTCATTTATCAATGTTAATGATTTAGTAGGTGGTGTTGCGAATGCGGATTCGAATAAACTCATGTTGCCAGATACAACAAAAGCAAACTCATTGGTCGTCACAGGTGCAAGACAGGGTTATGTCAATGACCCCATCTATTTCCTGAATTTTGCTGTGATGCAAAGCGTGAATGGTATCGATACTGTGACACTGCCGTCCGGCGCACTGAACGGAGGTACGTCAGCCGTTGTCAATGGAGCAACGATGACCTTTATTAATTTTAATGGTGTGAATGGTGGCGGTAACGGCACACCGATTGTTCCAGTACTAACGGTCAATACACCGCTTGTTAACATTCCTGCCATCACTGAAACCCACGATACAGAATCGACGGACACCTCTGATCTCACAATAGGAAATTTATCAGTGAGCGATAATTTGGATGAGCTCGTCAAACAAATCGACGATATATACACCAGAAATTCAAATAGACTCAAAGTCGATCCTTATTGCTTTAGTGGTAATACCCGCTATTAAAACCCCATTGCAGCTTCCTATATGAGATACTATGATGATGTGAGATATCATCCATGCAGGAGGCGAGATGTTGGTGCTGAACTTTTTGTTAATAGTATTGTTGTCTGTATTCATATTCCTGTTTGTTGATCGAAATAATAAGCTAAAAAATATCATGCAAGCATTGAATCGTGATGTTGATAAAGGAACACACGATCCTGTTTTAGGAAAATTAATGGAAATTCCTGACGGGAAAGATAATAAAGAATTATTTGATTCATTAACTAATCTGCCTAACCATCAATTATTTCAAAGCAAATTAAAGCAAATTGATGAGTACAGTAAAAATCATCAGCAAATTTACAGTGTGATGTTGATTAATATTGATGAATTCAGCCATATCAACCAAGCATTGGGTTACGATTTTGGTGATAAATTATTACTGGTGGTTAGTAAACGATTAAAATCATTGATGCGTCAAATTGATATGATCGCTCGGTATGCAGGCGATAATTTTGCCATTTTATTACCCCAATTATCACAGCCAGATGTTGCACTCTTTGTGGCGCAACGTATTCAAGATGGTATTACTCAGCCTTTTGTGATCGAAGATCAAAAAATATTTCTGACAGCATCTATTGGTATTTGTGTGAGTTCTTTGACAACACCAGATATAGAAAAGGTGATGGCATACGCTAAAGAAGCGTTACATAAAGCAAAAATATCAGGAAAAAATACCTATCGGATGGCAAGAAATCAAGATGAGTCGCTGACCGAAAAAGAAATGAGTGTGAGTGACTATTTAGAAAGCGCAAATTTGGTTAACAAATTAGTGATGTATTATGATTCTTATTATGATGTTGAAAAAAATAAAAAGGCTTATATTTCACTCAATCCTCATTTGAACTATGCCGATTTAAAAAATATTCCTTTTTCTGATTTTTTTAGAGCGGCTGAAGATGCAGGGCGTATGGCGGAAATTACCGAATGGCAGTTTAGAGAGTCATTGTCAAAATTTAAAACTTGGCAAGGGTATCAATTAAATTTAGAAAAGTTAATTATCACCATTCCATTGAAACAAATAGAGAGTGCTAATTTTATTTATAATGTGTCTCAATTATTGAATGAATCAAAAATTTCAGCTCATCAAATTATTTTTGAAATTGCTGAATGTGATGTGATGACCAGCGATCAAGAATTAAAAAAAGCATTGGTGATCGCTCATCAATTAGGTGTGAAAATATTAATGAGTGCTATTACATTAGGACGGTTGGTGTTGCATAAAGTATCGGATCTGCCGATTCATTACCTGAAAATAGATAGCAAATTAGTGAGAGATTTATTACAAAACAGTGAAAGTGAATCGATTATTCGTACGATGATTGAGATTTCAAAAGATTCGAATATTGAAGTACTGAGCGAAGGAGTTGATAATGAAAATCAGAAAAATAAATTATTGGAATTAGGCTGCCATCTCTTTAAAGGCAGATTATTTTCTTCTTCTAAATTAGCGGAAGAAATGACGGAAGACGTTCGTGTTTAAATGCGAACGTTATAGCAGCTCTACCATTGATTAGTACCCTAGCTTAAAATCGATGTTGAAGATGCCGCATAATCCGAGGTTCTACCTGCATAACTGTTAGAGGGATACTGCCAGGCGCATTTTTCCGGGGTCCGGGCTTTGCGATCGTGAGTGAAAACATGTCAAATCAAGCCAGCTCAAAATACAAATCCTGCCAAAAATGAATTTTTTTCCTGTGCAAAACGAGCAACCTGCTTTTGATTCACATTTAAAATGCACTTTGCTCGATGAGCACACGTTTAATATCATGAAATAATCGAATGGCATACGACCGTGATTGTGTGTTGATGACAACGGTTCCTCTTAAAATACGTTTTAATGGAATGGGTTGCTCTGTCTTTAACAGTACGCGATAAACTGAATTAACAGGTACATACGTTCCTTCATCGGTTAAATAAGTCGCAATATTTCCTCCTAATTCACTGACATTATAACAAGGGGTATCGATAATTGTATTTTGTTTACTTTGTTTTTCTTGAGTTCGCTGGGAGTAAGTGCAAGATAATTGAGTTGGATTAAGTGGTTCAATCGAAATAATTTTAACGGGCAATCGTGGTTCGCTAAGATCGTCAGGATAAAAATAACCCGACAAACCTACTTTAATTTCTTTCAGATCGATTTGTTGTACATAAGCTTCTATTTCAATAGCAGTTAAATTAATTACATCAGCCAGCCATTCATGCTTTTTGATGACGGTCCCTACTTGCAAACCGGTGGCAACATCAACAACCATGCCATTAAAAGGAACTTTTAATTGGAGTTGATGATAAAGATTAATTAATTGTTGATATTGTGCTTTTAATTTTTTTAAATCAGATAATAAAATTTCTTTTTGATGCGAGTAATCTTGGTTGACACTCGATCGTCGTAATTCAGCTAATTTTTGAGAGTAATCTAGGTGTACTCGCTTCAGGGAATAATCGATAGAGGGTGAGAAAAGCTCAATGATCGGTTGATTGGCTTTAACAACAGTACCTGATGTGGGTAAAGGTGAATTAATGATGGCTTCATCGGGGGCGTATAAAAACTGATGCGAATAAGAAGCTGTTGCTGGTAATTTAACAGTGTCTTTAATCGGGATAATAAACAAAAGAATCAGTAAAACAGTGACGCTTAATGTAATGCAGGTATGCACATTAAATTTTATTTTATCTCGATAAGAAAACCAAAAATATAATTCTGAAATGATGGGTCCTAAAATAAAATAATACATTTCAATACAAAACAAAAGGATGCCTAATATTTTTATAAAAAAATGATAAACGAGTACGGCGATACCGATATAGAGTATTAAACGATAAATCCAGGTTGCAAATGAATAAGCAATTAAAAAAATATGCATACGTCGTGTGAATTTTTCAGGTGGAGGTTCAGGCCAATCAAAAAGCCAACGGCGTATTTGCCAACGTGTTAAAGCAAACGCACGAAATTGTAAATTAGGCATTCGAAGTAAATCAGCCAAAACATAATATCCATCAAAACGCATGAAAGGGCTGACGTTAATTGCTAAACTGCTGATCCAGTTCACGGCAATGACTAGAAAGCAAATCGATTGAATGGTCGTATTATTTGTGACTGCCCATATCAAAGCAGCGATGATGGTGACATAAGTTTCAATCCACATTCCAGCAAGCGCAATGCGTAACCGTTCGCGGCTATGGAGTGTCCAACTCAACGTGGTATCCGTGTATAAAACGGGCCAAAAAACCAAAAAAGCAATGCCTAATGAGGGTACGGGAACATCGTATCGTTTGCACATGTAAGCATGGCCTAATTCGTGCAACAACTTAACGATCATATAGACAAAGAGATATAAAACAAAACCTTTAAAATTGAAAATGGTGGGGAAAGTATGCGTGAAACGCTCCCATTGGATGTTAATTTGATATAACGCAATTAAAGCTAGTCCAATCATGAGATAGGCGACATAACGACTAAATATGATATCAGCGATGCGTTTTGTTTTGTCGAGAAAGCGATCAGGATGCACGAGTGGAATTCTAAAAAACAAATAGTACATCGTGAGCCAATGGAAAATATTTTCATCTTTAAATATTTTTTGTGATCGCGCGTGTTGGGTGATCGTGGCGCTACCTTGTTCAACTAAATAATTGTAAGACAAAAAATGATAAAAATTTTCAACATCACTGGCTTCAACATGCAAGGTTGTTTTTGTGTTAATTTCATCAACAATGGTATCAACATCAGCTAAATGCCAACGCATTAGAATTTCATATTCAATCCAACCAATAATAAAAAATTTATTTCTGCCAGGATCATGAATAAGCCATTGTGGTTTGCCATTTAGATCATAATCATTGAAAGCAAGTGTTAAGCCCTTTCGTAATTTTGTTAATTTAAGCGGCTGTTTAGGTTGTGATGACATTGTCATGTTTATATGCCAAGTGTTTGTCTAAACGTTTGTAAAGGACGTCTTAATAAATAATAAATAAAAGGAACACGTTTTCCATACAATTCAACGGTACCTTGTGTTCCTAATTGAGGTAAACTTTTTGTTTGAGTAAAATCAGCAACTAAATTGTAAGCCAAAATTTTATTTGGAGTTAATTCTGCATTATATCCTAACGTTCGAAGACGCACGGGAATGGATCTGAATTGTCCATAAGCATAAAATGTGCCTGCCCCACCTTTCGCAAGATCAATTGAATTGGCAATGGGTAATGAAATTTTTAATTCAATTTGTTGTGGGTTGGCGATGACTAAAATGCGCTCACCTGTTTGCACCGGTTGCCCAATCCAATCTTCTTTACTATCAAAAATAACGATGCCATTAATAGGCGAGGTGACATTTGTTTTTTGCAGTAATTCATTTGTGTAATCATAATGTGCTTTATCTATATTTAATTGTGCTTGTAATAAAGGTATTTCTGCACGACTTTGTTGATTACTGAATCCCTCATTCACAGCAGATCGTAATTTTGCTTGTGTTAATGCATAATCGCGTTTGTTCACTTCTAATGTTGATTCTAAATCTGTTTTATCTAATACAAATAACAATTGACCTTTTCTGACCGTATCACCTGGATTGACGGCAAAAGATTTAATAACGCCTTGTAGCGGAGCATTGATTAAAATTGGATCTTTCGGACTCACTGTTCCGCTACCAATCACGGTTAATCGGGTTGGGAATAAAAAAATAGCTAATAAAATAAAAAGAATGATTATTTTATAAGGTTTTTCTTTTAATTTTTTGATTTGTGATAATCGAGATTGTTTATATAAAGACAACCAAGTGTATTGATAGCTATCGTTCAACCAACGCAACATTTTCATTTCAGATTCACTGAAAGGTGTTTCTCTGGAAAAAATCAAACCACCGATTAATTCACTGGATTTATCTAAAAAGGGACACCATAAAAAATAAGTTGGAAATTGTTCAGATTGATCCAGAAGCGGCATATCGTCATATTGATTTTGATCTTGTATTAAAAGATCTTCTGTATTGATGAGATGAATTTTTCGACTTTCATTAGAATGTTTGATTTTTTGAATCAGAAGCATTAACCAACGATTGGGAGCCGCATGAATATCGGGTTCTGCAATACCTGATTGTGCAAGAATGTTGATGGCGTTGAGAGGACTGGGTCCCCATAAATAAGCCGTGTGATAAGGAATTAATCGATGCGTTTCATTCGTGCAAAAAAAACCAAATTCACGAATCGAATTTAATTTTCTAATTTCATCATTTAAAACGAGTAATGTGGCTAACCCTTCTAATTGCGCATGTTCTGCTTTTTTGTGAGGTGTTTTTGCATCGTTCATTAGGGCAACTTCGATTTATTTGATTGCAAAGAAGCATCAGGAAACGTAGCTTGGCCACTCATGCCGGGCAATAAGCGTAAATCCGTTTTGTTAATGGCAGCAATGACTTTCACCGTTTGACTGACAGGTTCAATTTGAGGATTAATACGCGTGATAGTTGCTGAAATGTTTTCGTTGAGCTCATTGATATGTACTGTGAAATTAGATCCGACGTGTAGCCATTGCAGCCATTTTGATGGAATTTGCAATTCAATAATGAGATTTTCGGTGTTGACGATCTGCATTAATGGATCACCTGGTTTCACGGAATCATAAAGATGTACTTTTAATTCAGAAACAGCACCATTAAACGGTGCTCTGTATTCACATTTGCTGACGACAGCTTTTAATTTTTCGACATCAGCATTTGCCATTTGCGCATCAGATTCTGCTTTTACTAATTCAAATTGACTGATCGCATCATAAGCTTTTAATTTTTTTGCACTAACGATAGCCATGTCAGTGACTTGTTTTTGAGCTTCCGCTTTTCTTAATTCAGCCAATTGAACGCGACAATCGAGTGTCAATAAGAGTTGACCTTTTTCAAAATGACTTCCTTCTTTGACATTTAAATTAGAAACAACTGCACTGGTTTCACTCGATAAGGTCGCAATATCGCTTGGTTGGAGAATGACATATTCAGGTGTGTTGACTTCTTGATTGGATGATGGCGATCCGACGTCAGCAGGAATTTCTGGTAAAGGAGCTATGGCTTGCGAATTGTTTTTGACAACATTGGTATGACCAATCGAGCTAAACAACCAAATCATGACGCTGCCGAGCGAAACTAAGATAATATGTCGTTTTAAATGCTTGATAGCCATATTTTATACCTTGTAATAATCTAAGGTTTGCCGATTATTCATGTTAAATATTTTTCGATGCTTATCCTCAACCTTAGCCAAGAGATGAGGTTGCTTTGTCACATCGTGTACAGGATGTGATTGAATGGCTACAGTGGGATTTCCTGATCCTGGCAAACAATGCTGCCAATCAAGTTCTTTAATGTGTCGCACAAAAGGAGACGAAAGATTTAAATGCTGGGGAATATCTTGTTTACTTTTTTCTGCTTGGTGAAAGCCGGTGTATTTCCCATAGGTGAGCACGTACCAGTTGCGATTCTGATAAATTGCACAAGCTAATTGAGTGCGCTTATTTTCTTGTAACAATTTTGCTTGTAACGTTTTTACTTCTTGCAAATGATAACTGCCAAATAATTGCAAGGTATAAATAGCAGACGAAGAATTGTCAGAGGAAGAAGTACGAACAAATGTGACTGCTGATTGATTTTGAGAAAGACGAGGTTCGTTTATATTTTGTTTCGTGACTTGTTTTTTCACACAAGCAATTTGTTTTATTTTAGCAGGGAATAATCGATAGCTGAATAATTTTAAATAAGTTTCATTGACATAATTTTTAAAATCCAATTTTCCTTGTCTTTCAAAAAAGCGATCGACTATTTTTAATTTTTCATTAAAAGGTTGATAGTTAATGTCAGGTGGTAATAAATCAAAACCGATTGATAAATATAATTCACCTAATGCCATGGATAAATCAGACAACGCTAAATTTTCATTCATTTTACTGATGATGGTTTCCATCTTTGCAAGAATGACGCGTTGTTTGCTGGTTAATGCAGCTAGATGGCGATGGTAGACTAACTGGTACATTTCATTTGCATTTTTCGATTGTTTGCGTGAAATGGTATATTCTTTGTAAGCATTCACATAATGTGAATAAGCATAACGTGTTTGTGTCAATACAGCTAAAGTGAGTGCCATCGATTTTAATTTTTCATATTTAATTTGTGTGTCGACGGTATTTAAAGTGGTTGGCAATGAAACTAAATTTAATAACCCCCAGGTTAAATCAGCGGATTGATCCAGCCATCGTGTATTAATTAAAAATTTATTACTATTGTAATTCCAACCCGAATTTGAAGTGATACCGGGTATGATTTGAACGATAGCAGCTTTGATCCCTAATTGGGCAATGCGTTCTTGATAACGCTGACTACTTAATTCAGGCCTTAATACTAATGAAATGGCATCTAACTTTTTAAAATCAATATCATCTAGATTTTGGACTTTAGTAATCGCATGGGGTGGTGGGGCAAGTACAATTTCCTGGTTCAACGGAAGGTTGATTAAATGTTTTAAATCAATCATCGCTTTGTCTAATTTATAATGTAATTCCGCAACGCGACGTTCACCATCTAATAGTGAAGTTTGATATCGCAATAAATCTTCTTTAGGAATCGTTTCATCTGCAATCGCTTTTTCGATTTGGCGATTGGCGTCTTTCAGTAACCGTTGAAAACGATCTACTTCATGCAATAATTGTTGTGCGCCATAGGCCTTCCAGTAAGAGATTCTTAAATCTTGTGCCAGTTGTTGTAATTGTTTGCGCGCTTCTTCTTCGGCAATTAAAACACGCTCAGCTTGTTGACGTGAACGCACATACCCCATTCCAAAATCCAATAAATTCCAGGTTAAGCCCATGCGTAATGAACGTAATGTTTTGGGTGTGGAATTTAATACATCGGTTGCTTGTCCTGCTGAAGTGACACCAAATGTAGAATAATCATTGTCTCGTGTATATAGGGATCCGGTTACTTTTAAATCTGGAAACATGGTGAATTCAGCAATGCGCAATTGTCCTGCTTCAAGTGCTGTATTCACTAATTTAATTCGATAGTCATAATTATATTGAATGCCGCGTGCTAAGGCTTCTTGATAGGTGATCGTTTTTTTGTGAACACGTGTTTGTTGAAATAATTTGTGAATATTTTTTTGAGCTTCTGTATATCGTTCATCAATTGAAAGCGGCTGAGGTTGAAAATGGCAAGCAGATAATCCTAATAAGCAGCATAGTGAGAAAAGAATCGGGAAGATGTTGGAGGACATCTTTGACAAAGTACGTGGAAATTTTGTCAATTGCCTATTGATAGTAATGTCTCTTCTCCCTGCGTGTATCATTTTTTTTAAAACATGAAACTTTACAACTACTTCCTTTCACTCTGGCCATACTAGCACTCTAAGGGATTTTGCTCAATATTAAAAAAATTATCTTATATAACAATATGATTTTAAAGAAATAATGAATTTTCCTCATAAGGATAATTTTGGAATTTGTATTATACTTAGTGTACTGGGGTGCAAATCAGTTGCTGATATTGGGGTAACTAGCGGACTTCTTATGAAAAGATCTGATGACCATCAGAAGGATTTTAAAAAAAGAAGACGTCAAAAATACCATTCTCTCAGACAAGCAGTTGAACCACGATTGCTCTATGATGCGAGTTTGGCGGTGCCTGCTCATGACCCCAATGTTCCGCCTAATCCAGCCACTGATGCCGCTCCGCCTGATGCTTCAAAACTGGCAACCGAAGCACAATCAGATAGTACACAAGGACAACCGCATGATGGCCAGTCGACAACGCAATCGCCTGTTGAAAAATCTCCAGTTGATTTAGCAAAAGAAGCGCCTCAAATTGATAGTTTGCCCAATCAAACAAATGATGTTGATCAAACGCTAAAAGAATTTACTTCCTTTATTCAGCCTGAAAAAGAATTAGTGTTTATTGATACCCGATTAAAAGATACAGACACATTATTAGATGGTTTGTCGATTGATGCAGAAGTGCATTTCATTGATGCATCGGAAGATGGTATTGCGCAAATGACTGCGATCATCAACGATGATTTGTCACCTATTTCGGCTATTCATATTTTGTCACATGGTGGTAGCGGTGCTATTCGGATTGGGGATAGTTTGTTAGATCAAACGAGTTTAGCAAATGGTTATGCAAATCAAATTGCAAGTTGGCGTGATCATTTAACTTCAAATGCAAATGTATTGATTTATAGTTGCGGTACCGCAGAAGGAAGTATCGGACATCAGTTTGTTACCGAATTAAGTAATATTTTAGGTGTTAGTATTGCTGCATCCACAGATACAACAGGCAGTTCTTATCTCAATGCAAATTGGGTATTAGAATATCAAACAGGTCCGCTGTCTTACTCACCCCAGCGTATTTTCAGTCAACAATCGTTAGATAATTTTTACAATATTTTGTCGATGCCTGTTGTGGATTTGAATGGTCCAACTAATTTAACACTCACAGATAATTTTTCTTCAGCTAATTATACAGGTGGTAGCAGTAATCTTTCTTTGACCTGGAATGGTGGTTGGCAAGAATTTGATGCCTCGTGGTCAAGAGCATTTAATCCGGCGGGTTCGACGAACAGTGATAATAGTCCAACGGGTGGAAATATTATTATTCCCAATGTCGCAACCGGTGGTACGGTTTCAGGATTGGGAACCGGATTAGAAGTTGCGTTTGTCGGTCATCAAGGACAATTTGGCGATTATATTGAACGTAGTATTAATTTAGGTGCTTATACCACCGCATCATTAACATTTTCATATCGTACAGCGGGATTAACGTCAGCTGATGCAATTGAAGTGAATGTATCAACGAATGCAGGTGCAAATTTTGTGACATTAGGAACGCTAGCGAATGTCACATCCAATACGAATGCTACATTTGATTTAACGGGTCATATTTCAGATCAAACAGTGATTCAATTAAAAGTGAATCGTGGATTTTCAACCGGTTCCAGTCAGCAATTTTTCTTTGATAATGTGAGTTTAAGCGCGAGCGGAAATAATTACATTACAACATTTTCGGAACAAACAGGAACACCCGTTGGTATTGCTGATTCAGCCATGTCATTAACGGATGCAGATCCAGGACAATTGATGAAGAGCGCCACGGTTACGTTAACTAATCAAAAAGTTGGTGATGTATTTGCAATCGGTAGTATTCCTGTCACGATTACCTCAAACATTGATAATGTAAATGGTATTGTGACACTGACGAGTGTCTCAGGATCAGGTGCAAGTAAAGCCGATTTTGTTACCGCATTAAAAGCAATCACTTTTCAAAATACGACAGCAACACTCGATTCAACAACACGCACGATTAATGTTACAGTGACCGATGCTGCTAATGAAGTGAGTTTACCTTCGACGGCATATATAAAAATTTCTTCTTATGATAATCCAATCGTGACGGTCAGTCACAATGTCAGTGCAACGCCTCTTGGTACTACCTCAGGTAATTTATTTAATAACACTAGTCTTACCGCAGAGCGAACCGTGAGTAGTGTTTATGATTATGATCCTGATACGGCAGGTCTCAGTGCTTCATTATTAACGCAAGGAACAAAAGGAACAGCCGTTGTTAATGCAGATGGTACATTTAGTTATACACCGAATGCGGGGGCGACGGGAGCAGATAGTTTTACTTACCAAATTACCAGTCAAGCACAAGTCATCGGGACAAATTATGAAATTTGGTTTATGAATACGAGTAGTTTTAATTTGCTTTCTAATTTTCCTACAAGTGCACCGAATGATTCAGGATTTTTACCTTCATTTAATGTTGATCAAGCAGCGATTGATAGCGTCAACCCCAATGGCTTAGATGATTTTGTTGTTCGATTTACGAATACTCTGCAAATTAATACAGCCGGTCAATATACTTTTTATGCCGGATCAGATGATGGCTCAGTCGTGTATGTTGATGGGCAATTAGTCGTTAATAATGATGGGTTACATTCATTCGTAGAAACCAGTGGAATCGTCACATTATCTGCAGGATTACACACGATTCAAGTCGATTTTTTTGAACATGGTGGCCAAGAAGATTTATTTGTTTCTTATTTGGGTCCTGATACGGCAGGATTAAAAACAAATTTGAGTGATGTCGGAACGGTGCTTGCAAGTACAACGGCAACTGGAACGGTGAATATCACATTGCAAGATTTGGGGCCGAGAATTGCGTTAGGATCGAATGTGTATGCGGCGGATAATTTTACTTCAGGGGGTTACACAGGAAACACAGGGACATTTAATTGGACAGGTAACTGGACAGAAGTCAGTGATCGAACAAGTGGTACGATAACAACGAATGGCCAAATTCTAGTTAGCTCGGGGACATTACGTGTACGTGATATAGATAACAGTGGTGCAGAGGCGGGATTAAGTCAAATTTATCGTAATATTGATTTGCTCTCCATATCCGGTATTTCACCTACGCGTGTTGGTGCACAATTATCATTGGACTATAACGCAACAGGCGCGAATACCAACGGCGTGTCCGTTCAAATTTCTGCAGACAATGGTACGACGTGGACAACGTTAGATACGATTAGTAGTAGTACCTCACCTTCATCAGGAACAAAAACATATGATATTTCCGCTTTTTCTTCAGCGACGGCACGCATTCGTTTTATTGCGACGAATGACGGTGCTACGAATGCAGTGATATTTGATAACGTGCGTGTTGATGCTTATCAAGTGAATTATACGCCCACCAATTACATTGAAAATGGTGCACCTGTCGCAATCGCTTCTGCTGGCACAGTGATTTCTGATCCAACGATAGGTGAAAATATGTCGGGTGCGATCATCACGATTACGAATGTACAAAGTGGTGATGTGCTTTCATACGATGGTTTTATTGCGGGTATTTCTGCAAATTACAGTGCGGGTGTCTTAACACTCAGTGGTACTGCATCAAGAACTAATTATGCAACAGCATTGCAACATGTGTTTTATAGCACAACATCAGATACACCGAATACTTCAAATCGTGTCATCAATGTTCAAGTCAAAGATGCAGGGGATCATTACAGTAATACAGCTGTCACAACGATCGGTGTGGTTGCTGCCAATGATGCACCCATCGGTATTCCAAAAACGATTTCACTTTCATTGAATACGAATTATGTTTTTCAAACGGCTGATTTTGCATTTACAGATCCTGATGGTAATTCGTTATTATCGGTAAAAATTCCCAGTATTTCAGCTTCGGTTGGCACATTGCAATATGATACGACGGGTAGTGGTAATTGGGTGGCGGTGTCTGCTAATCAAGTTGTGAGCGTAGCAGATATTGCGGCAGGACGCTTACGTTTTGTGCCCAGCAATAATACGTCAGGTGCCACCAGTTTCACTTTTCAAGTGCAAGATAATGGAGGGACGGCAAACGGAGGTATTGATTTAGATCCAGTTGCACGTACATTTACAATTAATGTATTAACGGGCCCGAATACCGCACCGACATTAAATCGTGATTTGATTTTAATTTCTAGCAATGAAGATAATTTCACACCGACACCCCGCAGTATTTCACAATTAATGACAGATGGTGGGCCTAATGCGTTTACTGATCCCGATATCAATGCGACATTAACAGGCTTAGCCATTGTTGGAAATACAGCAAATTCTTCTACGCAAGGTGTATGGCAATATTCAACGGATGGCAGTAATTGGTATGCGATTGGTACAGTGGGTGATAATGCGAGTACATTAGCATTAGCTCTATCTGCTTCAACACAAATTCGTTTTGTTCCTGTTGCTGATTACAATGGTTCACCATCAGGCTTAACGGTTCGTGCAATTGATGATACTTATGCAGGTGCCTATAGTAGTGGCGCAACACGCTCGATGATTAATTCAGGTACCAATGGTGGCAGTACTTCCATTTCAGGAACAACGCGAAATTTAAATACAACAGTAACGCCTGTCAATGATGCACCGAATTTAATTTCAGCTAATCCAACATTAAATGCAATCAGTGCATCGCAAGTGAATAATGCGGGTCAGTTAGTTTCTGATTTTATTAAAACAATTTCTACTGCAAATGCAAGTTATGTCACTGATATTGACGCAGGTGCTGTACAAGGTATTGCTATTATCAGCTCAGCAGGTACTTATGGAACCTGGGAATATTCAATTAATGGTGGATCGACATGGACGGCAGTGGGTGCAACTAGCGTCAGTTCAGCTTTATTATTGCGTACCAATGATTTAATACGATTTAATCCGGATGCGAGTAATAACGCAGGTTCGGGTGCAATAACTTATCGTGCATGGGATCAAACATCAGGAACACAAGGAACAAAAGTTAGTACAACGAGTTATGGTGGAACCACTGCATTTTCAATTGGCACAGATACCGCTTCAATTATGATAACCAGTCCCTTCGGCCCCGTTTTAGCAAATACAGGTACCCCATTAAGTTATATTGAAAATGCAGCAGCGGGTGTGATTGATTCTGTGATCACGGTAACAGATACCGGTAGTCCAACATTAAGTAGTGCAACCATTGCGATTACGAATTATGTATCAGGACAAGATTCACTCACGTTTACTTATAATGCAGGCACGATGGGAAATATCACATCGAGTTTTAATTCATCAACAGGAATTTTAACGCTCACATCGTCAGGCTCAACGGCAACACTTGCGCAATGGCAAGCAGCATTACGTGCAGTGAAATATTCAAATTCAAGTGATGCTCCCACAACGACAACACGTAATGTTAATTTTCAGGTGAATGATGCAAATGGATTACCTAGTAATGTTCTTGCAACAACAGTTAGTTTGATTGCTGTGAATGATGCACCATTTGGTGCAAATAAATCGTTTAATGTCACGCAAAGTTCGAATTATACGTTTGCTGTTGCTGATTTTGGATTTTCAGATTCAACCGATAATAATGCGAATAGTTTATTGGCCGTGCAAATTACAACGTTACCGACATCAGGCACACTAAAATTAAACGGTGTGGCTGTGACGGTGAATAGTTTTATAACAGCAGCAGATATAGCATCAGGAAAATTAGTTTATACAGCACCGGCTGCTAATGTCACACGCACTATTCAATTTAAAGTACAAGATACCGGTGGAACAGCAAATGGTGGTGTTGATTTGGCGGTGTCTGCAAACACATTTACTTTCAATATCAGTGGTGCAAATACAGCGCCATCATTAACGGCGCTGACGCCTTCATTAACGACAATAACAGAAGACAGTATTAATAATGCCGGCCAAACAGTCGGTTCTTTTTTAGGTGCAGTAACCGATCCTGATTCAGGTGCATTAACGGGTGTTGCGATTACGACCGTGCCTGCTCCATCAAATGGCACTTGGCAATATTCATTAGATGGTGGAACGACATGGGTGAATTTTCCTGCTGTTTCTTCTTCTGCGTCACTATTATTGCGTAGTACAGATTTAATTCGCTTTCAACCAAATGGTATTACGGGTGGGACGAATACCTTAACTTATCGTGCATGGGATCAAACAGCTGGAACAGCAGGATCAACAGTGAGCACCACCACCAATGGTGGTTCTACTGCATTTTCATCTAATACGGCAACAGCTACATTAATTTGTACTGATATTAATGATGCGCCAACTATCACGATTACACCAACTTCTTACACTGCAACAGAACAAGTCACACTCACTTTATCTAATACAGGTATTTCTATCGCAGATGTCGATGCGGCGAGTAGTAATGTATTAACAACGATTACAGTTGGTGAAGGGACATTAACGGTTGCTGCAGGGACAACCGGTGTTGCAATTAGTGGATCTGGTACGAGTACCGTTACGCTAACAGGGACAGTGACACAAATTAATAATTTATTAGCGGGGTTAAATAGTGGTTCACTGACATACATCAATAATCGAGATGCACCTGCCGCATCAACCACCTTAACAGTCAGTGTTAATGATCAAGGAAATACAGGATCAGGCGGTGCAGCAACGGCTACCTTAGTGCGCACTATTAATATGACAGCTGTCAATGATGCGCCAACATTTACAGGCACGGCAGGCGCAAGTTATGTAGAGAGTGGTAGCGCTGTTGCAATTGTAACGGGAACAATCACAGCAGGCGATGTTGATACAACTAATTTTAATGGTGGTTCATTAACAGTTTCATATTCAAGTTATGTGAGTGGCGATAGTTTATTTGTTAATAATCAAGGAACGGGTGCGGGACAAATTGGCGTTAGCGGTGCCAACATCACTTATGGCGGTACGATTATTGGTACTTATGCAGGTGGAAATGCAGCGAATTTAGTTATCACATTTAATAGCAATGCAACTTCTGTTGGTGTGCAAGCATTAGCAAGTCAATTACGTTATCAAAGTACTTCCGATGATCCGACAGCCAATGGTACCTCACCGACTCGTGCATTAACGGTAACATTAAATGATGGCGGTAACGTTGGGACAGGCGGTGTATTAACAGCTAGCATTACAGGGACAGTTACAATTACAGGTAGTAATGATGCACCGACCTTAAGTGCAACAGCTAGTAATCCGACGTACACCGAAGATGGTTCTGCGGTTTCATTATTTAGTAGCGCAGCGATATCAACCGTTGAAGCGGGACAAACGATTACATCACTCA
>CAYTKY010000044.1:0-17183 GCA_964438435.1 uncultured Coxiellaceae bacterium
AATAGGTGTTCGGATGTCGCAGGAATTAGCGTTCGGATCAGGCGGGAATACACAGGCACTATTTCTTGCCATAAATTAGCAGAAGTGATGGGCAGAGTAGATATAATCGAGATGTTATCTGGACCGCCTAGACAATCTTTGTTCTTTTTGTAACAACAAGAGCAATTAAAAAAAATTCTTTTTAAGTATTGGGATTTTGGATGTTCGAAAAGGAATAAATGTAAATAAAAAAAGATGTTGAAAAAGAGATGATTTATTTTTTTTAAAAGGCAATGCCAATAGTCATGGCAAAGCAGGGAAGACGCTTTCAATCAAAAAAGTTAACCTCGTAACAAAGGAGGTGTTATTGAAGAGGGATTAAGAGTGCTGTTTAGTAAGCACACGTTATTTTCTTTTCCTTTTGTCAAAAATTCGCTTTGGGGTTGCCAAAAAGTCCCTGGATATTGAGGAGGGAAATAACTTGGGCAGTCTCTGACTACGCCATTTGCATATGTCTGGGCCGCATTTATTGCATCATCATAGCTTTTTTCTAGCCATTGCAAAAAAGCATTAAAAATGCCATTTTTTAATAGTGTTGAGGAGGATGGATTGTGAAATTGTAGCAACTCATCACTAGGTTTTATGACATTTAGGTTATTTTCAATAAAAATAGTTGATTCTGGCTCATGATTGAATTTTTGGTTATCATGGATTGCATTCCCATTTTCCTTTCGGCAAGCTTCCTGTTTTTTAAGCGTAGTCAGCATGTTTGCTGCCTCACTTAGATCAAGTAAAATTCTATCATTGCTTGGATCCGTCACGTTTTTTTGAAAGTCATGGAAAAATTTTGACAAAATAGAATTTTTTTGTCGGGCTGAGATGATAAACTTGCCAATTATTTCATCTATTGGATATTTCTCCCATGAAGAAAAATTTAAATCCATGCCGTAATTTTCTTTACAGATTAATTGATTTATTTTCTTAAGTTTTTTATAGAGTAAGTCTTTATTGTTTTTTTTATTTAGTATTTCCCAAGGCATATCTGATCGGCAGTGCAAATGAGGATTGCTATTGGTAATAAGGGTAGTAAAGCTGCTTGCGCCTTCTCGCACAGCGGGTAAATTATGGTGGTTACTATAAAGTGCATCAAAAACTATTTTTGGTAGCGATGGAAACGATACTAATAAAATATTTTTTTCATTTATCTGATCTAGTAAGGTTTTTGTATTTTTATTTCTTATTTCTGATATATGTAACGCATTTTTCAATTTTAATTTTTTTATGGCGGCCTTTGCTTTTTCCCCGCCCGGATAATGTTTAAATATAGTTTCTAAGTTTGGATTAAAAAAACTACAAAAGATATCGATGTTTTTAATATCTCTATCATAATTAAATTTTATAAATTTATTTTCTCTATCGAAATCAAAAAAAGCACCTATTACTAACGGTTTTTTGAATTCTTCGCCGCCATGCAACTGAGCATATCTTGCACCTAAAATAATATTTAGTAAATTAGATGGAGATTCTCTTAGTGTCCATCCGTAGATCGGTTGAAAGTTTATTGTTTTATTTTCTATTTTTTCAATAAGAGTTTTTAAGGCTGGTTGCTCTTCTGATAGAGATTTTCCAATGGGATTTTCGGCAAGGAAATTTTTTACGTCTAATAGAGTTGGGATGGGTGTGATGAGCGTTTTATTGCACGTATGTTGAATGATAGGAGATGAATTGTTGCGAAGATAAATTTCTGTGTCACACATGCCGTTGTTGTAATGAGGTGAAAATCTAACAAAGCAATCTACATTTAATAGAGTTGCGAAATTTTTATCTTTTGCAAAATTGTCTCCCCATTCATCAGGTGATTCATCTATCGCGCCTGATATTCCTATTTCAATAGGCTCTATTTCGTTACGAATAGATTTTAAAATAAAATCTGAGAGTCCTATAAAGTGAATATTATGTGTTTCTGAAAGAAAGCTGCGATCATCTCCGGTGTTTGTTAAGCAAAATAATTTAATTATTTTTTCTTTGGCGTCATCAAAGTAAACAACTTCAAATTTTCCATTAAAACCAAGTTGCTTAATTCTTGCGATTAAATTATAGCTTGCTGCCTGATTGCCGAAATTACCCGCATCATCAATGATGACACGAATTGTTTTTTGTGATTGCAGGAATGAAATTAAATTATTTTCTCTTGTTAGCATTGAGCAGTACTCGTTTTTATTTTTTAGTTATATTTTGTTTACTGTTTTTTTATGTTTTATTTTAAAGTAATTTTTTTAAAAAACTTCATGCAATCTTAAAATTATTTAGCTATTTAACAATGAAATTATATTCATAAAAAATTAAAAAAATGTTAAATGGTCTTTTTTTTATCAGAATTATTTGCTTAGGGTCTGGGTAAATGGCTGGTAACTCGCGTATATTGTTTTAATTCTTCGATAGGAAGCTTAATTTACAGAATAATATGGATTCTTCGCAGGGATGTATCGCGAGAAGTTGAGGCAATTCAAAGGTCGTTCATCACTCTGTTTTGGTAAAAAAATGGGCTCTCTAGCAAAAAGCAGAGAGCCAAAAAAATTACATCAATTCTTTTATCTGTTTTTCGAATTTTATTAATGCACTTTTAATTTCATCATATTTTATTTTTTCTTTCGCGATCACTTCAGCGGGTGCCCGATCAATAAATTGTGGGTTATTTAATTTATTTTCGACAAGCATTAAATCTTTTTGCCATTTGGTAATTTCTTTTTTTAATCGTGCCAATTCTTCTTCACGATTGATAAATCCTGCCATTGGGATGAAGATTTCTAATTCACCGACCAAGGCTGTTGCTGAGGGCGGAGGATTTTCATGATCTGGGAGCCATTTAATCGTTTCTAGTTTGGCTAACGTTATTAATAAATGACGATGTGCTTGGTCATATTGCTTATCCGAATCTCCTCCTTTTCGAAATAGGATGGGCAATAATTTGCCCGGTGCAATATTCATTTCACTGCGAATGGTGCGAATAGCAATAATGACATCCCTAATCCAATTTAATTCATTTTCACTTTCGAGATCAATGAATGTGGCATTTGCTTGCGGATAAGATTCGAGCATAATGCTATTTGCCTCTTTATTTAAAAGGGGTGCAACACGTTGCCAAATTTCTTCAGTGATAAATGGCATGATGGGATGAAGTAGTCGTAATAGTATTTCTAAGACGGAAACTAAAGTATGACGTGTGCCATGCTGCATGGCTTCGGTGCTGTCAGATGAAATTAAAATGGGTTTGGATAATTCCAAATACCAATCGCAAAATTCATTCCACACAAAATCATAAAGTGTCATTGCGAACAAATCGAATCGATATTGTCCTAGCGTTGCATGCGCTTCTTGGATGACATGTTGCAATCGAGATAAAATCCAACGATCCGCTAATGATAATTCCATGGATTGATGGTCTGACCTCGTGAAATGCTCTTCTGTGTTCATTAAAACATAACGTGCTGCATTCCATAATTTATTACAAAAATTACGATACCCTCCCAATCGTTTAATATCAAAACGAATTTCTCTGGTATAAGATGCGAAAGAGCAGAAGGTGAAACGCAATGCATCGGTACCATAACTATCAATACCGTCAGGATATTCTTTTCGAGTCGCTTTCTCGATTTTCTCTGCCATTTTCGGTTGCATTAATCCATAAAGACGTTTTTTTAAAAGATCATCTAATGTAATGCCATCAATTAAATCGATAGGATCTAACACGTTTCCTTTTGATTTTGACATTTTGTGACCTTCTGCATCGCGTATCAAGCCCGTAATGTACACTTCGCGAAATGGAACTTGATCTGTGAAATGAAGGCTCATCATGATCATTCTGGCAACCCAGAAAAAAATAATATCGAATCCAGTGATTAATACGTTAGTTGGAAAAAAAGTTTTTAAATCAATCGTTTCATTTGGCCAACCTAACGAAGAAAAAGGCCATAAAGCAGCAGAAAACCACGTATCCAGCACATCTTCATCTTGTCTAAGTTTTATTTGAGGCGTTAATTGATGACGTTGGCGAACATCTTCTTCATGATGACCCACATAGGCATTGCCTGCTTCATCATACCAAACAGGAATACGATGTCCCCACCATAACTGTCGACTGATGCACCAATCTTCAATGTGATGCATCCATTGAAAATACGTTTTATTCCAGCTATCTGGAATAAAACGTATTTCATTTTTTTCAACAGCGCGTATGGCAGGCTCAGCAAGTATTTTTGATTTTACATACCATTGATCAGTGAGATAAGGCTCAATGACCACGTTTGATTTTTCACCGCGCGGTACTTTTAATTGATGATCTTCAATTTTTTCAATTAATTGTTCTGATAGTAATTCATCGACAATCATTTTGCGTGCGACAAAACGGTCTAAGCCGCGATATTTTTCAGGAACTTCTTCATTTAAATGAGCGGTAGGCGTAAAAATATTAATGGGTGTGAAGCCGTGACGTTCGCCAACCACATAATCATTAAAATCATGAGCAGGTGTGATTTTAACGCAACCGGTACCAAATAAAGGATCAACATACGAATATGAAATGATGGGAATTGTTCTGTTTGTTAAGGGTAATTTAACAGATTGACCTATCCATTGCTGATAACGTTCATCATCAGGATGAACAGCAATCGCGACATCACCTAATAAAGTTTCAGGACGAGTCGTTGCGACAACTAAATAATGCGTTGCATCAACGAGCGGATAGCGAATATAAGTTAGTTTGCCATTTTCTTCTTGATTAATGACTTCCAAATCTGACACTGCTGTTAGCAAATGGGGATCCCAATTGACTAATCGTTTGCCTCGATAAATTAAACCTTCTTCATATAATCGAATGAATACTTCACGAACGGCGTGACACAACCCTTCGTCTAAAGTAAATCGTTCACGTGACCAATCTAACGAGGCACCTAAGCGACGTAATTGTCGTGTGATATGATCGCCGGATTCTTTTTTCCATTCCCAAATTTTTTCAACTAATTTCTCGCGACCTAGATCATGACGTGTTTTACCTTCAAGATTAATTTTTCTTTCCACGACCATTTGTGTTGCGATGCCTGCGTGATCCGTTCCTGCTTGCCAAAGTGTATTCATGCCACACATGCGATGGTAGCGAATCAAAACATCCATCAAGGTAAAACCAAATCCGTGACCCATATGCAGGCTACCTGTCACATTCGGTGGTGGTAACATCATGCAATAAGCATCGCCTGCGCCTTGGGGTGAAAAATATCCTTTTGATTCCCAAGATTGATACCAATATTTTTCAATCGATTGCGGCTGGTAAGTTTTATCAATAGTTGTCATACGTCATCACTTTTTAATTTAATGATTGATTTTAATTGTCTGAATATTGTGTCCATCTGCACGGTATTGTTTGTATCGCTCACGCGCTAATTGTTGGACTTGCGAATCTGCAAAAACAATTTCAATGATGTGATGGAATTGTTTGTAAAACGAAGGGATCGTCGATGATAAATTAATAAGTAAATCATGGGAGTTGATCGCAATCGTTTCATCAAATCCGATTAAAAGGGGGTCGGATGCATCAAATAATTTATGTGGAATGAAGCTGTCATCACGATAAGTCCAAAGTAAATGATCAAGTCGCTCCGCTTCTTCTTGGTTGAGTGTGTGAATATAGGTACGCTGTTTTTCACTGTACGCTTGTTCAATGCGTTGACAAGTGAACAACAGCGCTTTTTGTTTAATAGCTGTTTCAAGAATTTGAAATTCAATGTTCATATTATTTATGTGCGATCAATTAAATATTGCACCAACAGAGGTACAGGCCTGCCTGTTGCTAAGCGCTCGCTAGTGCCTCCCATCATGGCAGCCGTTCCTGCCACATCCAAATGTGCCCAGTGAAATTTTTTGGTAAATCGAGATAAGAAGCAAGCGGCAGTAATGGTGCCCGCCGCACGTCCACCTGTATTGGCCATATCTGCAAAAGGACTCTTGATTTGTTCTTGATATTCATCCCATAAGGGCAATCGCCATGCGCGATCATTACTTTCTTCACCTGCTTTTAATAAAGCGGCCGCCAAGGGTTCATCATTACTGAGTACGGCTGTTGCATGATAACCTAATGCAATGACGACTGCGCCTGTTAACGTGGCAATATCAATCACCGTATCCGGTTTATACCGTTCACAATAAGTGAGTGCATCCGCTAAGACTAAACGTCCTTCTGCATCAGTGCTAATCACTTCAATCGTTTGACCTGATAAACTTGTTAAAATATCTTCAGGTTTATAAGCTGTTCCACCAGGCATATTTTCAACAGCAGCGATGATGCCAACAAGATTAACCGGTAACTTTAATTCAGCGGCTGCTTTAATCGTACCTAAAACCGTCGCTGCACCACACATATCATACTTCATTCCCACCATATTGTCGGGAGATTTCAGTGAATTTCCGCCCGTATCAAACGTAATACCTTTGCCTACTAAAGCAACCGGCGCTTGAGTTTTGGCCGCTCCTTTATATTCAATACAAATTAATTTTGCTTCTTCTGCGCTGCCTTGAGAAACGGCTAACAAAGCACCCATCCCCAATTTTTGCATGTCTTTTTCTTCAAGAATATGTGCAGAGAGGTGCTTATTATTTTTTATTAATTCTTTTGCTTGTTCAGCCAAAAAGGTGGGCGTGCAAATATTACTCGGTAAATTAGCTAAATTTTTTGTTAAGGTGACACCATTTGCAATGGCTTGTCCTTGTAAAAGGGCATCGTCACATTTTTTTTGTTGTTTCGGATCAGGTAAATGAATGATCAATTCTTTTAATGAAATATCAGGCTCTTTTTCGCTTTTAAAATGATCAAAGCGGTAAAGTGCATTTGCACTTCCTTCTACAATTTGTTTTATTTTCCAAGGCAGGGATTGGTTGCATACGTCCACTTCAGAAAGATAGCAGATAGCTTGTGTTGCACGAGAAGTGCTCAGCGCTTTGACAGCGCTAAAAATAATTCGACGAAAACCACTGACTGTGATGGCAGATTTTTTTCCACAACCGACCAAAAGGAGATGTTCAAAGGGCGTATTTGCTAAATGAAAAAGCGGGAGAGTTTGGCTTGTTTTCCCTTGAAAAATACCTTGTTTAATCAGTGCCGTTAGATAACCATCTGATACTTTGTCGATGATTTTTGCGCTGGGCGTTAATTCGCCATCTTCAAAAATACCTATAATTAAACAAGTGGTTGGCAGCTTTTCTGGCGGTATTACTTTCATACTGTATTTCATGAGTCGCTCTCCCAATAAAGTCATTACCCAGTTTATTCGAAAAAAAAAATTTGTCACCCGAAGATTTACTAAAAAAGGCGCTAAATTCAGTGCTAAAAGCTGCGCGAGATGATGGTGATGTGATAGCATTCACTCATTTATATAACGAGAATCCTATTGTGATTATTTCGCGCTATCTATCGAGAGAAGTGATCCATGCTTTATTTGCCGTCACAACCATTTTATTAGTTGCTTTTTTATGTCAACAAGTGGTGCGTTATTTGAATTATGCAGCGATTGGGAAAATTCCAGCAGGTGTTTTACTCGAATTAGTTGGATTTGAAATTCCTTATCTGCTCGCTTTATTATTGCCACTCGGCTTATACATCGGCATCTTATTGAGCTTTGGTCGTCTTTATGCAGATAACGAAATGGCCATTTTGCAATTGTATGGTTATGGTCATCGCCGTGTCCTGCGTTTGATTGCGATAGTCGCACTTATCATCAGCGCTTTTGTTCTTTTTCTGATGCTATGGGTTAACCCGTGGATATCGGCTAAACGACAGCAAGTGATGGCTAGCGATGAAGCAACGGTTCATCTTGTCGAAACGATGATCCCAGGTCGTTTTCAAGTTAGCCCGGACGGAAGTCATGTGATGTATGTGGAAAAATTATCTCGTCATCGCGATCGTGCGGAAAATGTTTTTTTGGCGCAAGAGAAAAAAAATCCGGATGATCCTCTTCAAAATAAATGGATGTTAGTATTAGCGAATGAAGGTTATCAAACAAAAGACCATGTTTCACAAGATCAATTATTTGTAACAAATGATGGTTACCGATATGAAGGCGCGCCTGGTCAAAATGACTATAAAATTATTCAATATAAAAAATATGTTGTTCGTGTTCCGCAAAATAATATGCACGCAACGCATCAAGAAGTTGAAACATTATCGACTGCGCAATTATGGCGAGATGATGCAAATCCTAAACAAGCGGCAGAATTGCAATGGCGTTTTTCAATTGCTTTATCAACACTGTTACTTGCCTTATTAGCTATTCCATTAAGCAAAATGGGTCCTCGACAAAATAAATATTTAACACTATTTCCTGCTGTTTTAATTTATATTGTGTATGTCAATTTACTTTTTATTGCGCGACACTGGGTGGAGCAGGGGAGCATTCCTGCGATCATAGGGATGGGATGGGTGCATGCCTTATTGTTAATAGTGATTGTGGCTACTTTCTTTTATCGTTCGAGGAATCAAACATGATTAAAATGCTCGAACGTTACATCGCTAAAACGCTGATTGGTACGACATTGTTAACGACAGTGGTTATTATAGGTGTTTTATTTTTATTGTTGTTATTGGGTGAATTAAAAAATATTGGCGAAGGCGATTACGGCATTCTTCAAGCTATTTTTTATGTTTTATTACGGTTGCCTAATGAGATTTATCAATTTTCTCCCATGCTTATTTTATTAGGCAGTATGATTGGTTTGAATGCGTTATCTTCACAGCGCGAATTAGCTGTGATGCGTGCATCAGGATTTTCTATTCAACGTATTGCTGCTGTCGTTTTACTGGCTTCATTTTTATTAATTACGATGACAGCTCTCATCGGTGAATGGATTGGTCCTAATTTAAGTTATCAAGCAGAAATTCATAAAGAGAATGCGCAAAATGCAGGACAAGCTGTCGTGACATCAGCAGGTGTTTGGTTGCATATTGATAATAATTTTGTTCATATTCAACATGTGGTGGGTCGCCAATTGCTTGAAGATGTGACGCGATATCAATTCGATGATCAGCATCGTTTGCAAGCAGCTTATTTCGCTAAAAAATTAATTTATGAAAATCATGAATGGGTAATGAAAAAAGTGGTTGAAACAAATTTTTATCATGATCGAACAAAAAGCCACTCATTCGAAGAGGTGCCTTGGGATCTTAAGATGAATGTTAATTTATTTAATACGCATTTAGTGGATCCCAGCGAAATGTCGTTACCTAAATTAATTAAATTTTCGCATTATTTAACAGAAAATGGGTTGCAAGCAAGCGAATATCAATTTGATTTTTGGCGACGACTTTTCCAACCATTGGCATCACTGATGATGGTTTTTTTGGCGATTCCATTTGTCTTAGGAACTTTTACCACCGCGACTAAAGGTTCGCGCATCATCATGGGTATCATGACAGGTTTTGTCTTTTTCATTTCGAATGCATTTTTAGCCCAATTATGCATTGTTTATCAGGTGCCTACTTTTTTTGCGGCATTGTTACCGCCTTTGTTTTTTGCCGGGGTGGGGGGGATTTTAGTCATAAAATGTCGCGAAATATTGAGGTAAAAGGGCTATATTAAATTCTTAATCCTCTCAATAATCGCCCAGTTTCCTTCTAATAATCGTAATGCGACCAGCTCAGGAAAGGTTGCCCATTGCAATGTTTGATTTTCTTTTCCATGAGGCTCACCTAAAAACTCGGTCACTAGCCACATTTCCAGTAGTACGATTTTATCTGGATAAGCATGTGTGTGTTCAAACCAGGGTTGTGCTGAGATCACGCGAATACCTAATTCTTCATGTAATTCGCGTATCAACGCTGCGTTGCTCGATTCATTTTCCTCAATTTTACCGCCAGGAAATTCCCAATAACCGGCATAAGGTTTATTGTCAGGGCGTTCTGCAACGAGAATTTTGTTATCTCTTTTTAAAATACCAACAACGGTGCGAATGGGTTTCAATCTAATTTTCCATGGCATTGTTTGTATTTTTTACCAGACCCGCAAGGGCAAACATCATTGCGACCTACTTTAGGTGCGCCACGTACAAACGTTTCTCGAGAAACATGGATAACAGGTTCATCTTTGTGAACGGGTACGTCAGATTCCTGTAGAACGTCAGGTTCAGCATGTTGATATTGCATGCGATTCATGTTGAATGCCTGACGATTTTGCATAGCGACTTGCTCAACGTCTTGTTCCACTCTTACTTCGAATTTACTTAATGATGAAATAACTTCGTAGTTTATTTTATCTAAGAGTTGCACAAACAATTCAAATGCTTCGCGTTTATATTCTTGTTTCGGATTTTTTTGTGCATAGCCACGCAAATGAATACCTTGTCTTAAATAATCCATGGCAGCTAAATGTTCGCGCCAGGAAATATCGAGCATTTGCAACATCACTGCTTTTTCGAACTGACGTAACACATTGCTATCTACTTGTTTTTCCTTGGCTTCATAAGCTTCTTTGAAAGCGGTTTGAATATGTTGATGTAACTGTTCTTCATCCAACGTTTTGTCTTTTTCCAACCAAGTTTGTAGCGATAATTTCAAATTGAAATCATTTTCAAGCCGTTGTTCAAGACCCGCAACATCCCATTCTTCTTCCATGCTGTGTTGTGGAATGAAAAGATAAATTACTTGTTTTATTACATGATGACCAATCTCTTTAATCGCATCACCAATTTGTTCTGCAGATAATAGTTCGTCACGTTGGCGATAAATGACTTTGCGTTGCTCATTGGCAACATCATCGTATTCTAATAATTGTTTTCGAATATCGAAGTTATATGCTTCTACTTTACGCTGAGCATTTTCAATGCTTCGCGATAGCATGCGCGATTCAAGTGCTGCGCCTTTTTCCATACCAATACGCTGCATGATGGCATTTAAACGTTCGCCACCAAAAATGCGCAGTAAATTATCTTGCAAAGAAAGATAGAAGCGTGATTTGCCAGGATCACCTTGGCGACCCGATCGACCACGTAATTGATTGTCGATACGCCGGGATTCATGTCGCTCTGTTCCCAATACATATAATCCACCTGCTTTAACGACTTGATCATGACGCTCATTCCACGCATGGCGACGATGTTCAATTTCCTCTTTCGAGGGATTTTCCAATGTTTTTAATTCTGCTTCTAGATTTCCACCTAATACAATATCCGTGCCACGACCCGCCATATTCGTTGCAATGGTCACCGCACCAGGACGTCCTGCTTCTGCTACAATTTGCGCTTCTTTTTCATGGAATTTTGCATTCAATACTTGATGCGGAATGTTCTCACGGCGTAATAAATTTGATAAATGTTCAGACGCTTCAATTGAAGTGGTTCCAACTAAAATGGGTTGTAATGTTTCATGTGTCTTTTTTATATCTTCAACAATCGCAGTAAATTTTTCTTCTGCAGACATGTAAACAAAGTCTGGTTGATCGTCTCGAATCATTTCTTTGTGAGTCGGAATCACGATCACTTCTAAACCGTAAATTTGTTGAAATTCGTAAGCTTCCGTATCGGCTGTGCCTGTCATCCCGGCTAATTTTTGATAAAGGCGGAAGAAATTTTGGAAAGTAATCGAGGCTAGCGTTTGATTTTCTTGATTGATTTTAACTTTTTCTTTTGCTTCAACTGCTTGATGTAACCCATCAGACCAACGTCGACCGGGCATGGTTCTGCCGGTATGCTCATCAACGATAATCACTTCGCCTTGTTGTACAATGTAATCAACATCTCGATGAAAAAGGGTATGCGCGCGAAGTGCCGCATAAATGTGATGCATCAACATAATATTTTGTGCATCGTATAAACTTTCACCTTCTTTTAATAAGCCTGCTTTTGTTAGCCATTCTTCAATATGTTGGTGACCTTCTTCTGTTAAAAAGGCTTGCTTTGATTTTTCTTCTAAGCTGAAATCACCAGGGCCTTCTTTTTCTTCTTGTTTTTTTAATTTAGGAATGATGTCATTAATCGTGACATAAAGATCGACGCTTTCTTCTGCCGCGCCTGAAATAATCAATGGTGTTCGTGCTTCGTCAATCAAAATAGAATCGACTTCATCGACAATCGCATAATGGAGACCGCGCTGAACTTTTTCTTTTAAACTGAACGCCATATTGTCGCGTAAGTAATCGAAACCAAATTCATTATTTGTGCCATAGGTAATATCAGCCGCATAAACTGCTTGTTTTTCTTGAGGCGATAATCCATGCAAATTAATGCCAACGGTTAACCCTAAAAATTCATAAAGAGGGCGCATCCATTCCGCATCACGTTTTGCAAGATAATCATTGACAGTAACGATATGGACACCTTTACCTGTTAATGCATTCAAGTAAGCCGATAAGGTTCCCACGATTGTTTTGCCTTCACCTGTGCGCATTTCAGCAATATTGCCATCGTCTAACACCATGGCGCCGACCAATTGCACATCGAAATGACGCATGCCTAGCGTGCGTTTAGAAGCTTCGCGCACGACAGCAAACGCTTCGGGTAACAAATCACCTAATGACTCACCGCCCTGCAATCGTTCTTTAAATTCATCTGTTTTAGCGCGAAGGTTATCATCGGTTAATGCAGAAATAGCAGGTTCAAATGCATTAATTGTATCTACTGTTTTCCACAAGCGACGTAATACACGTTGATTGCGGCTACCAAAAATATTTGTAAAAATGCGATTTAATAACATGATTCGTCGTCTTATCTAGAAAAAACCAATTGGAAACATTACCTAAGCTGCTAAAAAAGTCAAATAAAAAGCCACAAAAGGTAGGGACTCTATGTTATATATGATCGTTTTTTTAAATAAAAAGGTTAAAATTACAAAATTATTGATCTATTTTGATTTTTGCAGGAGAAATTTTAAACAATGACGGTGATTTTAATTAGAAACATAAAAAACTATGACGAATCTAAAAAATCAATGATTCTCAGCGATGTTTATTTGAAGATAGACGATACTGGAAAAATGGCTATGTTAGATCATTCTTATCATCAGTCAATTGATGAAATTATTGATCTCAATGGTCGTTATTTTTTGATGCCCGGATTTTTTGATACCCATGTTCACGGTCAAGCAGGAACTGATTTTGCTGATGCAGGACGTTATCCGGAAAAGTTAATAAACATAGCTGAAGCACTAGGGAAATCAGGGTTGTCTTATGCCATGCCCACATTGGTTTCATTAGACCTGGAGACATTAAAAAAATCGTTAGCTGCTATTAATACATTTATGCTTGAGCAAGAAAAAAATTTGATGCCCGGGCATGCTAAATTTGTGGGCATTCATCTAGAAGGACCTTTTATTTCCCGAGATTGTAAAGGAGCTCATGCCGCGAGCGTTTTACAAAGCGAAATTAATATGATTATTTTCAAAGAAATCATCAGTGCTGCACCCGATGTGAAAGACTGGAAAATAACGTTGGCGCCCGATTTACCCGGTGCAATAACGTTTATTCACGATGTTCAAATCGATGAAGAGTTTAAAAACAAAGATATTTCCGTTAAAGTTTTTATTGGCCACACCAATCCAGCTAAATCATTTATTAGTAAGGCAATTGAAGCGGGCGCTGTTGGTTTTACTCACTTAGGGAATGCTTGTGGGGAGATATGTAGTCGAGAAATGCGGCACTTGGAAGCAACGGATGCAAAAAGTCAGCTCGTGCAATGGGTGCTTGAAAATCCTGAACGATGTCCTCCTGGCGTTGAATTGATTTCTGATGGCAAACATTTAAGTCCTGAATTTATTTCATTGGTTTACAAAGCACTGAATGATAAAAGCGTCAATAAAGGTGCTAGTAAAGGTGTCATCGTCACGGATGCGCTAGGTCCAGCAGGCTTGGAAAATGGAATTTATGCACTGGGAACATGCGTCATACGAAAAGAAGAAAATGCTTTTTATTTAGCTAATGAAAGCGGTGAATTTATGATGAAGGAGGGTATGTTACCAGACGGTACACGTGGCAGAGTGAAAATTCTTGCGGGTAGCGGCGCTTCATTTTTTGATTGTGTAAAAACTTATTATGATTGTTTGTCTTTATCTCAAAATGAAAAATTAGAGGCTATTTATTCGGCATCTGTGCTAAATCCGAGAAATTCTTCCTTATCCGAGTATGCTATTAAGAACTTGGCATCGTTAGATAAGCAAAATTTTTCTCTTTTGGATGTAACAAATGGAAAAATAGTCGCTGAGTTATGTCAGGGCGTTTTTCGTATTCATGAGTCTGAGATAAATGAAGATCTTATGATTGAAAAATTAGGACGAATCAATAATCATTTAAAGCATCATGATCATGCTATTAGAAAGGAAGAGATTGAAGATGTTGATACAGTAAGGTTAAGTTTTTTTTAAATCGCTATCTTACTAAGCGAATAAAAAAAACTATCGTTGCTAAAAATATCTCGATATAATTTTTCCCTCTTTTTATTCAATTCTTTTAACAAAAAGAAAGACAAAGGAAAAAGCATCAAATGGATATCATTTCTATTAGCAGTGTATTGGTTATGATCGGATTGATAGGATTAGCTGCATTTTATCGATTGCCGGCGCTTGTTTGGACAATATTGATGGGTGCGTTTTTAATCGTTACCACGATTTTTGGTTATATGTCAGCAGTTCCACTTATCGCTTTCTGGTTAGGATTTTTGGTGGCAGCCTCGTTTGCAAACCTGCATACGTTGCGTCGTCGATATATTGTTGCGCCTGCGTTGAAAATTTTCCAAAAGCAAATGCCTAAAATCAGCGCGACAGAACGTACGGCCATCGAAGCGGGGGATACTTGGTGGGAAAAGGAATTGTTTTGTGGTCGACCCGAATGGAAAAAATTATTCGCCATCCCTCGTCCTACTTTATCGCAAGAAGAGCAAAATTTTTTAAATAACCAAGTCGAACAACTATGTTCAATGGTCGATGACTGGGATGTGGTATTCAATGATCGCAATTTGTCAGAAGATGTTTGGTCTTATCTCAAAAAAGAAAAATTCTTTGGCATGGCGATTCCAAAACAATATGGTGGCTTAGGATTTTCTGCTTTAGCTCATTCAACGGTTGTGACAAAAATTGCGTCCAAAAGTGTGAGTGCGGCTGTTACAACCATGGTGCCTAATTCATTAGGGCCAGGCGAATTATTATTGCATTATGGAACGGATGATCAAAAAAATTATTATTTGCCACGATTAGCGAATGGAATTGAAATACCTTGCTTTGCTCTCACAGGACCTGATGCGGGAAGTGATGCGGGCTCTATTCCTGATGCAGGTATTGTTTGTCGTGGAGAATATCAAGGAAAGGAAATTGTTGGTATTCGGTTGAGTTGGGATAAGCGATATATCACGCTTGCACCGATTGCAACGGTATTGGGTTTAGCCATTAATTTATATGATCCCGACCATCTGATTGGGCAGCAAGAAAATATTGGAATTACATTATGTTTAATTCCCACCTCACATGACGGCGTTGAAATTGGAACACGTCATTTACCAATGAATTTAGGTTTCATGAATGGTCCGACACGTGGTCAAGATGTTTTTATTCCGCTTGATTGGATTATTGGCGGCACAGCCATGGCGGGACAAGGATGGCGAATGTTAATGGAATGTTTATCGATTGGACGCTCTATTTCATTGCCAGCATTAGCGACAGGTTCATGTAAAATATCTTATCGCTTGACAGGAGCTTATGCAAAAATACGTCGACAATTCAACACGCCAATTGCTTCATTCGAAGGAATTGAAGAAGCGTTAGGCACTATTTCGGGTCTCACATACATGCTCGAAGCTTGTCGTATCATGACGGCAGGTGCAGTTGATCAGAAAATTAATCCATCCATTGTTTCTGCTATTGCAAAATATCACATGACTGAAATGTGTCGCGACGTCGTTTCTCATGCGATGGATGTGCATGCAGGGCATATGATACAAGCAGGGCCGCGAAACTTTTTAGCAAATATTTATAACGCCATTCCTATTAGCATCACTGTTGAAGGAGCCAATATTTTAACACGCAATCTTATTATTTTTGGTCAAGGTGCTATTCGTTGTCATCCTTATTTGTTAAAAGAAGTTGAATTAATTACAGCGCCTCAAGTTGATATTAAGACGTTAGATAAAACGTTAATGTCACACGTTGGATTTTTCGCTAGTAATTTTTTACGAAGTTTGTTTTATGGATTGACAGGCGGAAAATTGATTTTTTCGAACGAAAAAAATCGCCGCATTCGAAAGTATCAACGTCAATTAACTCGCATGAGTGCTGCGTTAGCCTTATTTGCTGATACGAGCCTCATATTATTAGGCGGCAGTTTAAAAAGACGTGAACGTATTTCGGCACGCTTAGGGGATATATTGAGTCAACTTTATTTGGCGTCAACGGTGCTCAAATATTATCACGATCACCAACAACCTCAATCGGATGTTGATTATGTTTGCTGGTGTTTACAGCATTGTCTTTACAAAATTCAAACGGCTTGTGATGAACTATTGAAAAACTTTCCTCATCGATGGATCGGGAAATTATTAGGCTGGGTTGTATTTCCTTTTGGTCGAGCCTATCATCATCCAAGCGATCAATTGCATAATGTGATTGTTAACTTAATGTTAACACCCTCTGAATTGCGCGATCGTGTTACCCAGCATTGTTATGTCAGTTCGGATACGAATGATCTGGGTAACCGTTTAAATAAAGCGCTTGCGCAAATATCAGTAGCAGACCTTGCTGGTAAAAAATTGCAAAAAGCAGTGCACACTAAAGCCATACCTTCTTGGTATTCCTTTGCTAAACGAATTGAAGTAGCAAAAAATAAGCATATTTTAACGACAGAGGAAATTGATCAGTTGATGGAATTTGAATTATTACGAAATGAAATTATTAAAGTGAATGAATTTTCATTTGATTTAGATAAAGTAATCGCTTAACGATAAGGACAAATTTATGACGGAAAACACAGCTAGTTTTATGCGTGATGTGTATATTGTCGATGGTGCTCGCACACCGTTTTTAAAAGCAAAAGGAAAACCAGGGCAATTTTCGGCTTCTGATTTAGCCGTAAAAGCAGGTCGTGAATTATTAGCACGTCAACCTTTCTCTCCTCAAGATTTGGATGAAGTGGTCATTTGCTGTGTGATGCCGAGCCCTGATGAAGCCAATATTGGTCGTGTGGTGGCATTGC
>CAYTKY010000045.1:0-17047 GCA_964438435.1 uncultured Coxiellaceae bacterium
GTGATGATTGATTCACAACCGTTGAATTAGTAGATTGCTGAACGCTCACTTGACCGGCAGCCACATTATCTAATACCGGATTCGCATACACATTTTGTACGATCAGTGCCGTGCTGAATAATACGATGAGTTTGTCAAAAGCGATTTTATTGAAAAAGTGTTTGCATGCGTTGATTTTAGAGACAGCACAAGAACGTGCCCGTAATAGAACCCTCTCCACTACGCCTGATTGCTTCAGGGATATTTTTTGTTGCGTCTCATCATTCATTATTTAAGACAACCCTTAATGATTTGGTTTGTTTTTAAACGCATCCTTTTTAAATATAGATCACTTTTTGACAATTTCTACATTTTCAAGTTATTTTTTGACATGAGGTTGAAATGAGGTAACCCGTTGTTTTGATTTAAAAATTTGAAATAAATGGGAAGGATTTTTTAAGGAAAAAACAAAAAATGAATAAAATGATGGGGTTCGATTAAAAGTCGGATTGAAACGTTATTTTTTTATATAAAACAAAGTGTTGTTGCTACTAACTGGCGATTTCAAACACAGATGAAGCATTACAGATGCGGGAGTTCTGAATCTAACCAACTTAAAAAACGGTGATTAACCGAATGCACATCTATTTCTGCAATTAAATTCGTGTAACTGACATGTTCTGCAATCACACTCTCAATGACGTCTCGTTTTCCATCTTGTGTCTTTGCGATCAAAACGATTTCAGATTCTGAGCGAATTTCACCTTGCCAACGATAAGCACAAGTGATGGGGAACCAATTAACACAGACAGCTAAACTTCTTTCTAATAATGCATAACCAATTGCTCTGGCCTCATCCTCATTATTTAAAGTGATATAATACATTTTCATTGTGTTAAAAATCCTACGTGTTTATTTTTTCTGTTATAAATAATGTTGTTAAATATTTTGCAAATTGATCTAACTTTACTACCTTATCCACCGCACCCAATGATTGAGCGACACCCGCCATACCAAATACCACCGTACTAGAAGGGTCTTGTATAATTGTATGGCCTTCTGCATGCTTCAATGCTAATAAACCACTGGCTCCATCACTTCCCATCCCTGTTAATAAAGCACCCACTGCATTTTTTCCGCATACTTTCGCCACCGAATTTAATAAGACCGTTGCCGAAGGACAAAAGCCTGAGACAGGATCGCCGCTCACTAAATTTGAAATTAATTTTCCATTTCGACTAACGACTTCTAAATGAAAGTTATCCGGTGCGAAATATACCGTCCCCTTTTTTAAAATTTCATTTTGTTCTGCATTTTTTACTTTGAGCACGATGTTATCATCTAACCATTTAACAAAACCACTAATAAATCCTTGTGTCATATGCTGCACAATCACAATCGGTACCGGAAAATCTTCAGGTAAATCAGATAAAATTTTCTTTAAAACTTGTGGGCCACCAACAGACGTTCCTATCGCCAACAGTTGATAGTGACGATGAATATATTTTCTAGCAACGTCAAGAGGCTTATCACAAGCAGAAATTGAAAATCGTCGTTTAATAACATTAACTTCTGACATCGCCCTAACTGTGTGAAGAATATGATTTTTGCTATTTTCAAACTGAGGAGACGTGATATCCATTGGCTTTTCTAACACACTCAATGCCCCTGCTTCCAAGGAGCGAAAAGTGGTATTTAATTCTTTATCATTAAGCGTTGAACTAATAACAACAATCGGTGTTGGATTCTGTGACATGATCAAACGAATGGCTTCAAAACCATCCATGAATGGCATATGAATATCCATGGTGATTAAATCAGGGTGTAACTGAGCAGCCAACTCCACGGCTTCTTTCCCGTGTTTAGCATATCCAACAATTTGAATGTCGGGTGCAGATTGAAAAATATAGGTTAATATCGTTCTCTCTACTTCCGAATCATCGACAATTAAAATATTTATCATGGCGTTATACCAGTTGTTCCACAATATCTAATAACGCACCGGATTCAAATTCATTTTTCACAATATACGCATCGGCTCCCGCTTCAACACCGCGTGCTTTCTCCGCATCACTACCTAATGATGTAACGATGATGACAGGCAAATCACGTAATTTTTCGCTCTTTTTTACATTTTCAGTTAGCGTAAATCCATCCATGATGGGCATAGAAACATCGGTAATCAATAAAGAAAATTTTTGTTTCTGCAATAAATCCCACGCTTCTTTACCATTCACCGTGATCGTTACTTGATAATCCTTACTTTCTAAAATATTTTTTTCTAATGTTCGTGTCGTAATAGAATCGTCAACAACTAGAATATGTGGCTTATCTTTTGTTTTTTCCGATGCATCTTCTGATGCGATACGTCGAACAGAAGTGACATTCAATGCTTTGTTTAGTAAATCAGTCGATTGAAGCACAATAGCGACTTGGTTATGCTCTAATAAAGTACCACCTGAGACGCAAGAGACATGTGCAAGTGGCGAACGTAATGGTTTAATCACAATTTCACGCTCACCCACAATGTCATCCACTAAAAAAGCAACGCTATGCCATCCCTTTTCAACCACAACAATCGACAATTTTTCCTTTTCAAGTATTTCTTTTCCCATTAACCCAAGTACATCTGATAAAATTCGCAATGGCACAGGATGTTCATCAACCAACAAGGCTTGGCTTCCTTCAACATCGACAATATCATTTGCTCGTACCATTAACACGCGCTTAATCGTATTCGTTGGAATAACAAATAATTGATCATGACAATTAACAAGTAATCCCCTTTCGCTTGACAATGTCAATGGAACCGTTAAACAAAAAGTAGTCCCTTGCCCAAACTCGGTAGTAACAGAAACGTTGCCTTTTAATTCCGTGAGATTTGCTTTCACCACATCCAAACCCACACCTCGACCTGACACATTGGTGATCGTATTTTTAGTTGAAAATCCTGAACGAAAAATAAATTCTAATATTTCATTTTTATTCATCTTCGCAAGATCCGCCGGCGTTGCTAATTTTTTTTCTTCAATAAAAGAAGAAATTTTATTAATATCTATCCCAGAACCGTCATCTGATATATTAATCAATATGTTATTTCCTTCATCGATAACACTAATTTTAATATGTCCTACTTTTGATTTACCTATTGCTTGGCGAACATCAGGGCTTTCAATGCCATGGTCAATCGCATTTCGTATTAAATGAATGAGGGGATCTTTCAATCTTTCCAAAACCAATTGATCCATCCTCACTTCATCACCCTGAATTTCTAATTCAATTTCTTTGTTTAATTCTTTTGCCAAATCTCGAGCATACCGTGGCAATGATCGAATAAGATTACTAGCAGGAATCAATCGCAGCAAACGCACTTCTTCCTGCAAGGAATTCGATAAAATAGATAATTCATTCAATTGTGACCGCATCGTTTTTTGCAAATAATCGGCTGAAAAACTCATTTCCATAAAACAATCATTAGCTTTATCATATAATTTTTCGACAAAATCATTACGCTCTACCTGCTTATTTGATTTCATCCCTGTGAAAATTTGTTTCCATAATGTACTTAACTCTTTTGTCTTTAAAATGATATGACTTAATGCCTTGTAATGATCTTCAATTGCAATTTTATTGATTTGAATTTCTTCTAACAAAGCAAAAACTTTATCAATTTTTCCAATTGAAACACGAATAGATTCATGAGGATCTGGATCAGGCGACGCTTGTTTTTTCTCAATCACAATCGAAGAGGTTGTCTTCATATCCGGCTTTTGATGATCATCCGCACCAAGACGATTAAGCAAATCAGTCAAATCAAAGGGTAATGAAGATTGCTCAACAAAAGCGTTCAATGCAATTGGCATTTTATCAACGGCTTCCAAGCAAATATCGATGATATCGCTGCGACTATTTAGTTTATTGTTTTTCATTTTATTAAATAAAGATTCAATGCAATGCGCGATTTCACCCACATCATGAATACCAATTCCGCGTGAAGCACCTTTAATATTATGAGCAGAACGAAAAATCGTTTCGATTATTTTCAATTTTTCATCATCACTTTCAAAGCCTTTTTCTAGCTTGAGCAAGCCATCCGTAATTTGCTGTGCCTGCTCTTCTAATTCAGCTTTAAACGTGACAATTAATTGTTTCATTAGTTCCGGATCAATACTCATTCATCATCCCTCAAACTTTGTAAGTATCGACATACACTTGCAAATTTTTGGCGACTTTAGACAGATTAGCCATTGCTTCCGTCGTTTGTTTCACACTCTCTACAAATGAACTGGTCACTTGATTGATTTCATTCATACCCGCCGTAATTTGTTCGATACCCGCACTTTCTTGACGAATGGCTGCTTCAATTTGTTGGCTTGCAATCGTTGTTTCATGAATCACATCATTTAAACCACGAATAATGTCACCCGTCTGCTCGACCAAGCCTGTTCCATGATCAACACCTTTTGTTCCCTCTTCTGTTGCCATCACGGCTTTTTCAGTCGCGCGTTTAATATCTTCTAAGATTTTCTGCACTTGGTCTGTCGATTGCTCCGATTGCTCCGCTAAATTCTTAACTTCAGAGGCAACCACGGCAAATCCTTTTCCCGATTCACCTGCTTTTGCTGCCTCAATCGAGGCATTTAATGCCAGCATTTTGGATTGCTGTGCCAAATTATTCACAACCGCCGTAATTTCTCCGACTTGCTGAGTTTGATTGCTTAAATCTAAAATCGTTTGTGCAATGATTTGAACTTTATCTCGAACAGCTTTCATCCCTTGTACACTTTGTTCAACGGCCTCTAATCCTAATTGCCCTCTTTCTCGTGTACGCTCAGCAACATTTCCTAATGCTTTTGCTTTTTCCATTGTTTGCGACGTACTTTTTTCAATTTCACTGACGGAAGCCGTAATTTCATTAATCGACGAAGCTTGCTCTGAAGCACCCGACGATTGCGAATCCACTGCGTGTCGCACTTCATCTAGTGTCGTCACCATACTGTGACATGCTTGCGTAATTTCTTTTGCAACAGAGGAAAGATTATCTGTCATTTTATTTAAATCACTTCCCAATTGATTCATCACTTCTTGATTGGATTGATCATTGCTACCAGAAATATCAAGTCGCTGACGTAAATCACCCGCCGATACTTTCCCACTGTGTTCACTATACATTTTTGCAGAACGCACAACACTTTCAAATAATTGTCGAGTATGTTCTTCACTTTCTTGCAATTTCATTTCACTTTCTTTAATAGACAATTGCATCACTTTCAGTGCACTCAATAAATCTCCTGTTTCATCATTGGAGGTTATTTGAATATCGACCCCTCGATTACCCGAAGCAATTTCTTTTGCAATATCAATTGCACTACCCAATGGGCGAATAATTTTTTTAGCGGTAATTAAGGCAATCATGATAGAAAAAATGATGCTAACACCTAAAATAATATATTCCATCAAACGTAACTGACTTATATCACTAACAATATGGCTTGCACCTTTTTGCAAAATACTTAATTGCATATCTAACAAACCAACCGAATGATTATCTTGCAAATTAGTTTGATTCAATGAATTCGCAATGGTTTTTACCAATGGAGAAATTTTCTCATTTAAAATTTGAGTCGCTAATGGAATATCATTTCTATTTATCGCATCCAGCACTTTCATTTGATTATCTTTTAATTCTTCAGAAGAATTTTTTATTCCAGACCAAATTTCAATAAAATTATCTCTCCCAGAAAGAGCAATTAGTCGATTAAGCTCTTCTTTCTTATCTTTCAATAACTCCAACGAATTGTTTAATTCTTTTTTATATGCTTCATCCCGCGTCATAATGAGTGACTGAATGGCCACTTTTGACTTATAAAGTTCCGTATTGAAATCGATCAAAGCGTCATAGAGTGGAAAATCATTTTCAACTATTCGTTTAGAAAAATTTTCAGCATTAGTGGTAATCACTAAAGTCAGCGTAACCGAAACAATCGTGATGATGGCCATTAACAAAAATCCGATTAAAATTCGGTTGCGTATACCGATCCCTTTTTTATTTTTTCCCATTTGATGATAGGATGTTGATGGCACATTCAGTTCGTTGTTCATGATTTCTTTCATGGTCATCTCCGTTATGCATTATAAACATCAACATGCTTTTTAATATCCTTTAAAATAGTATGAATATTGATAATAGCCGTCACTCCGTTATGCAACCCATACAAATATTCCTGCTTAATACTTACCCCTGCTGGCAATGGTGCATCTAAAGAAGATTGACGATAAGCTGAACTCCCTAATATGTAATCTGCCACAATACCCACCGTCATACCTTCTGATTCAACAACAATAATCGATCCGTTTTTTTCAAGTATCGAAACAGATAAATGAAAATAGTTTTTTAAATTTAACAGGGTGACCAATGCGCCACGCCAATTAATCACGCCTGCAATAAAATCAGGGACGTTTGGTAATGGCGTCATAGCCACACAATGAATCACTTCTTTCGCCACATCATAAGGAATTCCATAGCTTTCTGATGAACCTAACCGAAAATGAATGTAATGAATTTCTTGTTGTAATTCTTTTTCATCGATACTTTTTTTTGACAATTTCTCACTGCGAGAAAATAAAATTTGTTTTTCTTTTTCTCCTTCTGGCATTAAATCAGCAGCAGAAATAATTTCTCTTTTGTGTTTCTTTTCTATGATTTCATCGTTCATCACTATGATTCCTTGATTCATAAACATCAATTTCATGTTTTAAAATTTCTGAAAAATGACCATAAGAAATCCCTTGCGACCCAGGAACTATTTTTCCTTCTTCTTCTTTTCTAGAAAGGTTTAATGCATTACGCAAACATTTCAATCCTTTTTCCACTGATTTTTTTCGCAACAACAACAACCCCAATTGAAAATGTCCTACCACGAATTGATGATCTAAAAATAAAACTTTGCGAAGCGCTTCTTCAGATTCATTTAATTGATTCAACTCAGATAAAATCAACGAATAAGTTAGATAAGTAAATTTATTAGTTGGATCTTCAGCCAAACTTTCTTTGCAAAATCTCATAGCTTGATCTAACTGACCCAAATTCGCATAAGCCGTTGCTTTAATGCTATTCAAATTAGCAGATCGCTCACCCGCCTCTTCTCGTTGATGAATACATTCCAATATTTCTTGCCAACGAAGCTCATGCAATAATTCATCCATTTTTTTTTGAAATTCATCTGATTCTTTTTTAATTATGATAGAGGGTAGGACTTTTTCTTGATGAAGAAAATCACTCTTTCTTTGTGTTTTAATTATTTCTTCTTTATGGATAACTAATGGCTTTCGCTCGACTGATTGAATAGGTATTTCAGGTTTTTTAAGAAAAGCACCCGGTTGATATAAATAAATTGAATTAATCTCACCTTGATCAATCGGATCAGATGCACCTAATAACAAATATCCACCAGGAATTAAACTCGCATGCATTTTCTTCATGATTTGTGATGCGCTCACCAAATCAAAATAAATTAATACATTACGACAAATAATTAAATCTTGCGCATTAGTATTATTAAAAATAGAGGGATAACCATTTTCATTTAAATTCAAATAAAAGAAATTGACTTTATTTTTCACGCGATCTGATAATAAATATATGCTTTTTTGTCGAGAAAAATAGTTATTTTTGTGATAATCCGTTATCGAACGCATCGACCATTCTGTATATTGACCTCGAATTGCTTTTTGTAAAAGCTCTGTGTTGATGTCCGTTCCAATCAAGTTAAGCGTCCATTTTGTGATGTCCGGCAGCAGATCATCCAACATCATGACAACCGTATAAATTTCTTCTCCTGAAGAACAGCCTGCACTCCAAATACGTAATGATAAATTATTTTCTTTACGTTTTTTTAAAATTAATTCCGGTAAAATGACTTCGCGCAGCATGTTCATCTGATTTTTGTCACGGAAAAAATATGTTTCACCAATCGTGATACCCCGTACTAAATGCGCTAGCAACGGCGAATCAGAGGGGCATGTCATCAATTTTTTCAAATACTCGGCAGGATCCAAACTAAATTTTTGACAAGCTTCCGAAATCGATTGATACATTTCATGAATTTGATGACGCACCACAATACCTAACCGTTTATGAATAAAAGAGATAAAATCATTTTCTTTCTCTTTAATTTTCTCAAAAAGCAGTGTTTTTTCTTTATTTTTGTTGATTATTTCAGTCATCATACCTTTTCTCTTTCATTATCTGTCAGTTGATATTCATTCATTTCTTTAAATGCATGTAAATTTTCATCTGTCGAAATGATATTGTTAAGATCAATGAAATAGACTATTCTTGATTCCAAAATAACGGTTCCCAAAAAGGCAGAACCTTTTTCAATCAACTTATCCGTCATTTGAATATCGCTAGGAAAAATAGTTGAAATACCGATGATTTTATCCACAATTAAACCAATTTTTTTATCGCCCACCTGACACAACAATACGGGCGTTTCTAAAAAATATTTTTCATTCCGTTGTATTTTTAATCGTATCGCAAGATCAATGATGGGAATGCTATCGCCCGCACAATTCATCAAACCAGCCAGATAAGATGGGCCATCGGGCACGAATTCAAGCCGAGGTAGCAGAACGCCTTTAGTTATATATCGAAGATCAATACAAGCCGTGATATTTTTTATCTGAAAATGCAATACTTGCATTGCTTCTGATCTTAGCTGCTTATTCATGACATCACCTTTTCGTTAATGATGATGAATCCTTACGGAACAACCGTGACTCGGCTTCGCTCAGCATCCATTAAAAGAGTACCCATCTGATCTTCTGTCAGTGGTTTTGACAAGAAAAATCCCTGGCCTTGAAAGCAACCATTTAATATTAAAAATTGAATTTGTTCATCATTTTCGATGCCTTCAGCGATGACATTCAAATGCAAATTAATGCCTAAGGCAATTAATGAACGAACGATAATGCTATTTTTGAGATCATTTTGAATATTTTCTAAAAAATCTTTATCTATTTTTAACGTCGCAATAGGCAATGAACGCAAGCTAGATAAAGAAGAATAGCGGGTGCCAAAATCATCAATCGAGATATTCACACCCATTTCATGTATTTCTTTTATTTTATTTTTAAGATGGTCGGTATAAGTGATGAGTGATGTTTCTGTTAATTCTAATTCTAAAAATTTTGCCGGCAATTTGCTTTTCATTAATGTATTTTTCAACGTGGCAATAAAATTTTCTTGTAAAAATTGATGCATCGATAAATTAACAGACAATCTAAAATCTTGGCATCCCATCGCGAACCATTTTGCCCCTTGTTCACAAATTTTATCTAAAGCCCACGTACCTATTTGCGTGATAACGCCGGTTTCTTCTGCAATGGGAATAAAAATGTTGGGAGATATCACACCAAATTCATTATGTTTCCATCGCAACAAGGCTTCCATGCCTACAATTTTTTTGGTAATTAAATTAAAAATAGGTTGATAGGCGACAAATAATTGGTTTCGTTCTAATGCAAATTTTAATTCATGCTCAAGGCTAATTTGTTTACGATATTTTTGATTTAATTCCGCTGTAAAATATTGAAAATTATTTCTACCTAATTCTTTTGCATGGTACATCGCAATATCAGCGCTTTGTACGATATTATCATGCGTTGTTCCTTCATGAGGATAACAAGCGATACCGATGCTGGTACTAATACGCACCGTGTTACCATCTAATGTAAATGTTTTTGAAAGCTCAGTGAGGATTTTTTTAGCAACATTTTCCGAAACCCTCATCGTATCTTTATCAATTAAAATTAAAACAAATTCATCGCCACCAATACGTGCGATAAAATCATCGATACGCAAACATTTTTTTAACCGATTCGCCACTTCCTTGATTAGCAAATCACCAATGTGGTGTCCGAAAGTATCATTAATTGATTTAAAATGATCTAAATCGACAAACATGACTGTCAGCATCAACCCATGTCGATCAGCGGCAGCTAATTTTTCTTTGATACTTTTTTCAAATTGAAATCGATTATATGTGCCCGTTAACGTATCAGTGGATGATAAAACCTTTAACTCTTGTGCCGTGTTATATAATTTTTTCCGCATCTCAGAAATGCGTTGCATCGCTTTGATTTTAGCTTCGAGTGTCACTTCACTAAATGGTTTGGTAATGTAATCATCACCACCTGCATTAATGCCCTTCACAAGGCTATCATCATCAACCGATGCACTTAGAAAAATAATGGGAATCCATTCTTCTAAATTGATTTCTCGTAATTTTGTTGCACATTCAAAACCACTCATCCCCTCCATCACCACATCTAATATAATTAAATCCGGTTGTTCTTTTTGAAAGGCTTGAATCGCTTCTTCTCCACTGCGAACAGCGATCACGTCATGACCCAGCCGTTGTAGAGAGGATGAGATAATTGCAAGATTAGTTTTCGAATCATCAGCGACGAGAATCTTCACTTTTGACCTCGATTTGTATTCAGATAGTTTCATTATCCTACTTTTTGCAGTATTTTGATTAAGATCATCGAGTAAGTTTGAAAACTAAATGCTCATATTTAAGATATAGATTTTCAATTTGAACAAATTTAGTTTAAAGAGGAAAATATAAGGATTTTTCATGATAAAAACCCATGCAAAACAATCAGATTTCACGCCCATTTCCTATCGCGAATGGTATCAGTATTCATTAAAAGATCCTGAAAATTTTTGGGCGGAACAAGCTAAAAAATACATTACTTGGGTGAAACCTTGGGAAAAAGTATTAAGCGGACAATTAGATCAATTCAATGTGCGATGGTATACGGGTGCTAAACTCAATGCTGCTTATAATTGTCTCGATCGTCACCTGCCTGCACGTGCAAATCAAATAGCACTTATTTGGGAAAGTGATGATCCACACTTTTCAAAATCATTCACTTATCAAGTGTTACATCAAGCAGTTTGTCGTTTCGCCAATGTATTAAAAAAAATGGAAATAAAAAAAGGCGATCGTGTTTGCATTTACTTACCGATGATTCCTGAAGCAGCCATTGCTATGCTGGCTTGCGCACGCATTGGCGCCATCCATTCTGTTGTTTTTGCCGGATTTTCATCTGCAGCATTGAAAGATCGTATCCTTGATGCCGATTGTCGATTAGTGATCACAGCGAATGAAGGTGTGCGAGGAAATAAAATCATTCCGCTGAAAAAAAATGTTGATGAAGCAATTGATGCATGTCGAAACGTTAATCGCGTCATTGTCGTTAAACGCACAAACAATGATGTGCCATGGAAACAGGAACGCGACGTTTGGTATCATCAAGCGATGTCAACGGCCGAAGATATTCATGAACCTGAAATCATGGATGCGCAAGATCCGCTTTTTGTTTTATATACTTCTGGTTCGACAGGAAAACCAAAAGGCATTTTGCATCTGACTGCCGGTTATTTAGTTTATGCAGCCATGACACACCACATTATTTTTAATTATCGCGATCATGATATCTATTGGTGCACAGCGGATGTCGGTTGGATAACAGGACATACTTATGCTATTTACGGCCCTCTGTTAAATGGTGGCACCACTTTATTATTTGAAGGCACACCGCATTATCCAACACCAGCACGTTATTGGGAAATTGTAGATAAATATAAAGTCACTATTTTTTATTCTGCACCAACGGCCATTCGCGCATTACGACAAGAAGGAGATCAATGGGTCAAACAAACTAGCCGAAAAAGTTTGCGTTTATTAGGCACTGTGGGAGAACCCATTAACCCTGAGGCTTGGAAATGGTATGACGAAATGATTGGCGAATCGCGTTGTCCCATTGTGGATACGTGGTGGCAAACAGAAACCGGCGGGATCATGATAACGCCCATTCCCGGTGTGACGCCATTAAAACCAGGATCAGCAGCATGGCCTTTTTTCGGTGTGGCCCCTTTGATTGTTGATGAAACAGGACATCCTGTTGCTGATGGCAAGACGGGTCGTTTAGTGATAACACAACCTTGGCCTGGCATGATGCAAACGGTTTATGGTGATCATCAACGATTTATTGATACTTATTTTAAAACTTATCCGGGCTATTATTTAACAGGCGATGAAGCGTACCAAGATGCGGATGGTTATTTTTGGATAACCGGTCGCAGCGATGATGTGATTAAAGTAGCGGGTCATCGCATCGGCACACAAGAGGTTGAAAGTGCTTTCATTCTGCATCCTGCTGTCGCTGAAGCAGCTGTCGTTGCAGTCGATGATGCGACCAAAGGACAAGCGATTTATGCTTATGTGACATTAAAAACGGGTCATCCATTTTCTGATGCTTTAAAAAAAGAATTGATTGATACGGTGCGTCATGCCATTGGCCCCATTGCAACACCGGGTTATATTCAATGGGCAGAAGGATTACCTAAAACTCGTTCAGGAAAAATCATGAGAAGAATATTACGCAAAATCGCCAATCACGATATAAAAGAGTTAGGTGATTTAAGTACGTTGGCAGATTCTCAAGTAATCAAAAAATTAATTGAAGGCGTTGAAACATGATTGATTTCAAGTGGTATGCATTTTCAGATTTAACAATCGAACAATTGTACGCTATTCTTTCTTTGCGCTCTCGCGTATTTGTCGTTGAACAACGTTGCATTTTTCTTGATCCAGATGGAAAAGATTGCCATGCAATGCATTTGTTGGGTCAAGAAAAAAATCGCTTAGTCGCTTATATGCGGCTATTCCCACCAACTGACGAGCAACATTATTTGGTATTCGGCCGCATATCGACACAACTATCTTCGCGTAAAAAAGGATATGGAAAAAAATTAATGGAAGAGTTATTACATTATTGTGATAATCATTTTCCTAACATTCGCATTCAATGTTCTGCGCAATATTATTTAAAAAAATTTTACGAAACCTTCGGATTTCGCGCGATCAGCGATATTTATCAAGAAGATGATATGCCACATATCGCGATGGAAAAAACATGATGGATGAAACACACGACCAACCTTGGTTTTTAGTGAAATATGAGTGAAACAGGAACGACATTAAACGGTGGGTTCATTGTTTTTATTGATGTCTTCTTTAATAATTTTTTATTTTTGTACAGCTAGTTTTATCGAATCAGAAATATTGTCATCTGTGTTGGCATGATGACTTTCATGCTAAATTTTCTATGGTGATATCCTAATAATAATATTTTAGTTTTAATTTATTTTTACAACAGAGCCCAATTTTGACATGAAAATGATTACTCGCCTGAATGAAAATTCAGGCGAGTTTGTTATTTATTGCCGTAGAACAAGATCAAATTGTTCGTCATATTTTCTTTTCAAACCAGAACGTTGATGGCGATTTTGTATTAAATAATTCTTAATACTCGATTGCGCTAAGTTGTCTTCACTTTCTAATCTAGCGAATAAACCAAAATTGGATCGTGAACTATAATATCTTTGTTTTTCTAATTTAGATAGCAATACTCCATCAACTGTAACAGCATCCATTATGTTTGATTTATTTTCCGTTGTAAGCAATATACTATTATTGTTTGTTATCATATCCATTGCGCGATCTTTCCATTCACTAATTAAATATGGATTTAAATTAAAATCTGCACAAAAGATGAATTGTTCATCTGCATAATGACTGATAACATCACTTACTAAATTACAGTATAGATTTCCATAAAAAGATATCTTTCGTTTTTCTGTTATACGCTCGTCTCCTCCAAATGGAAAATGTCCTAATCCTATGTATTTACTTTCTCCTTTCTCGTTTGTAAGTTGCCATATATGGAAACGATTAGCCAATTTACTAAAAATTATTCCATTATTCATAAAATCACATACTACATCATTGACATGATATTTTTTATCAGCAAGCATCAGCAATCCCCAATTTGGAAACCCCTCTGTATTTGGTTTATGAAAAATATCTTTAACAACACTATTTATAAAAAATCTATCCATTGAATGATGGCTTCTGAATGAATCTATTAATGTATCTATATGCAATGGTTGAATTGGGCCTTCGCAAAGACTAATTGCCTCAATAGAGGGATAGAGATAAATAATTTCCGCAATGACTTCAGCAACTTTTTTAAGGCGATTAATATAATGTTCGTCTGTTTCTACAATACCGAAACCATTATTATAACTAGTTCCCATCCGCCCATTTCGTAATTTCCCTTGCATCATAACATTCCAAAATAAAACTCCATCATGAACAATAGGATGATGATCAGAAACTTTTGCCGTGATGACATCCTCCCCTTTTAAGCATTTAAAATACCCGGGATTAATAGACTCTCCGCTGGAACAAGTCTTACCAGAAGATGATTGCTTTGCTAATGCTTTACTTACTTCTAGATGAGATAATCTGCTTTTCATAATACATCGCTCCTGTTTAATGTTTTCTTGGTTAAGAAGAAACAGGATGGGGTATATTATCAAATTAATGAAATATATTGATTTTATAAAACCGATAAGTAATTTTTATGGGTTATTTGAGTAAATAGACTAAATATACTTTGATAAATATCAGTTATTGATTATATTATACTGATAAATAATTATGATGTGTAATGTGGAAATGAACATACGTGACCTAAAATATCTTGTCGCTATAGCAGATCATTGCCATTTTGGCATGGCTGCTTCTGCTTGTTTTGTTAGCCAACCAGCATTGAGCATGCAAATAAAGAAACTTGAAACTGCTTTAGGTATTCAATTAATTGAACGAACAAGTAAATCGGCTTTATTAACTGAAACTGGTAAATTAATTACAGAACATGCTAGAGATATTTTATGCCGAGTAGAGACAATTAAAGAAGTTGCAAAGCAGGCTAACGATCCTTACAGCGGAGAGTTACACCTGGGCGTTATCCCTACCCTTGCCCCTTATCTATTACCTCACATTATTCCAGGGTTATCTAAAATATTTCCTAAACTAACAATTTATTTGGTTGAAGAGCAAACATCTAGTCTTATTGCAAAGATCAAGCAAGGAAAGCTTGATGGAGCATTATTAGGACTTCCTTTGATGGATGAAGATTTTGTTGCGTTACCGCTATTTGAAGAAGAATTTATGCTGGCCATACCTCCTAATCACTCACTATCAAAACGAAAGATAATTAAAATTTCTGATTTAGAAAATAAAACGTTACTTTTATTAGAAGATGGTCACTGCATGCGTGATCTGGCTCTCGAGATATGTTATAGAGCTAAAGCATCGGAATCAAAAGGCTTCCGAGCAACCAGTCTCGAGACATTACGACACATGGTCGCTTCCAAAGCGGGAATTACTTTAATACCAAAATTAGCTTACAAATCAAACGACGGAGTTCATTACCTACCATTTAGCTCACCTAAACCATCACGAGTAGTTGGTATGGTCTGGCGACCATCGAGTGCTAAAAAGATTTTGCTAGAAAATATGGTCGGACAAATTAGAAAATTTGTGTCTAAACAAAAAGCAGTTAAAGTTATTAACACTCCAATTCTGTATCATAGAACCACCAAATAACTCAACTTGTAAGATAAACGAAACTTTCCGCCGGATATGTCAGATGACCCTAGATACGAAATTACAGAATGCGGGACAAAAAGGCAGCGAAAAACCTTCAGATTGATTTTATTGGGATTGGTAATTCAATTGAAATCAATAATTCAGATATGCACATCGCTGATTACACAGACCCTCAACTGGAAAGATATCTTCAACCGATCGTCGAATGTTGATTGCTGAGCAAAACTTCCTAGTCAAATCTGATCAGATTTAGTATTATTTCCGAACGGTATAATTTTTATAAAAAATGACGGGTTTTTCAACCGCCCCGATCGTTTTAATGAGCTGACAAATCAACCACCACATAGTCATATTGAACACGGTGACAAGGTTGCCAAGTTTTGGTTAAAACCAGTTAATAATGCTATCAGCGTTCATTGGCCCGAAATGGATGAAGACATTGCGGTCAAAACACTCATGACGGGTCAGGATTAATGAAAATGTCTGATGTCTTTCGATTTTAAATGGGGTAATCATGACCGATTTTGTTTTAAAAAAAGATCAAGGCCAAGCGAATGACTCTGAACTTGGTAAGAAGACGGAGTATGATCAATCATACAATCCTAGTCGATTATATCCCATTCCTCGTGCCGAAAAACGCAGAGAAATTGGTATTGATCCAGACGCCCTGCCGTTTTCAGGATTCGATTGCTGGAATCATTATGAAGTATCCTGGCTAAATCAAAAAGGCAAGCCGATGGTTGCCATTGCAGAAATATATTACGATTGCACCTCCCCATTCATGGTGGAATCAAAATCATTAAAACTCTATTTCAATTCACTGAATCATTCTAAATTTGAGTCAATTGGCGATGTTAAGCAAATAATTAAAAATGATCTTGAGAAAATACTTAATACAAACGTAACTGTTTTTATTAATGAGCTAGATCATTTTAAACAAACCGTCATACAAGAAAAATTTAATGGGGAATGCATTGATGGTATCGATATTGAATGCACAAAATATACTGTCGACCCAACCTATCTTTTTACTCACGATGAAAAAACTGCGGAGATACTGTGCTCTAATTTACTTAAATCTAATTGCCTTGTCACCAATCAACCTGACTGGGGAAGTATTCAAATTATTTATAAAGGCAATAAAATTAATCGAGAAGGATTATTGAAATACCTCGTGTCTTTTCGTAATCATAATGAATTTCATGAACAGTGTATTGAAAGAATATTTGTTGATATCATGACGCATTGCAAACCCAGTGAATTAACTATTTATGGTCGTTATACACGTAGAGGCGGCATTGATATTAATCCTTATCGATCAACAAAAAAGGTAGGTTTTGAAAATATAAATTATCGATTGATAAGGCAATGACATTATGTTTTTTTATCAAACTTTTACAAGCTTTTAAAATAATGATAGAGAAATCTTGCGAAATGAAAGCAAAGAATATTGAGTGTCCGTTTTTTCGGGGCAAGATCAGAGACTAGCAGGCGCATTTCTCCGGGGTCCGGGCTTTGCGATCGTGACCGTATCC
>CAYTKY010000046.1:0-16744 GCA_964438435.1 uncultured Coxiellaceae bacterium
CCGTGCGGGACGACACCGAGCCTTGTGTTATCAATGGGTTAACCGAACCTATACAATCATAGTAAGATTTGAAAATAAAATATTAGCTTTAATTTATTTTTGCAACGGAGCCAATTTTTATCTTGTGAAAAGTGCGCAGCCTGCTCTTAACTCGCATTTAATGAGGAGCGGATTGACCGGAGGTGGTATCGAACGCATTTTCATAATTGATGCGCTGAGAAAAGGGTAGGTTGAAGCCATGAGAAAGATGACGTTGATACCATTTTTTTCGTGCATTAGGTTGATTGAAAATAGAGCCATGAATGGATAATCCCATTTTTTGTATTCGTTTCATCGTCGAATGAATATCACTCACGCTATGCTGATGCATACGCAATACCAAGAAATTTAGATCTGATACCGAACTAAGTAAAGTACAATCAGAAAGAAAACCACAATGGGTTGCATTGATCAAAATGAAAGTGTATTCACGGGAACATTTTTTTAATAATGTTTTAAATGCTGGGCTTGCTAGTAAATCAGTTGGATGATCAGTTATTTTGCCCGTCGGAAGAAAAAAAAGGGATGGACACTCGGCGCTTTGGATGATTGCATTTTCAATTGTCGATGCGCCACTCAATATTTCTGCTAATCCAGGAGATGAAGCGCGATTAAAATAGCGATGTAAATGTCCTTCACGTAAATCAGCATCGATTAATAATACGTTGGATTGTATTCTTGCTAATAAATGAGCGAGCTGTGTGGCAATAAAAGTTTTGCCAACATTTTTTGTGAATCCCATCAACGTAATGATGGAATGTTGTGCATGATGTAATTGTAAATAAGTTCTTAAATGATAAAGTGATTCTAGACTTTCATTTTTCCCATGAGGAACCACAGCTAAATTTTTAATGTGCCAAGTTTTTTCTATCCAATGATGATCTTCTAAACGACGTGATACAATTTTACGTCCCAGTGCCAATAAACATCCCAATAAAAATCCGGTGAATAAACTGATAATGCTAACGACATTCCACTTAATTGGTGCAATTCTGTCAGGTGTTTTGGCTGCGACGAGAATGCGAATATCGCTAGTCATATCGTTCTTTTCAACTTCTAATTCATGCAGCTGATTTAATAATGCCATATAAAGATTATTTTTAACACGAATATCACGATTGATAGCATCTGCCATTTGATCTGATGCAGGTAATTCTTTTAATTCTTGATAAGTGTGGCTGCGTTCGATTTCTAATGCGCGCATTTTTTCATTGATGGATAAAACAAAAGGATATTCTCCGGTATATTGTTCAAGCAAATAAGTTTTTTTCAAACGCAATGCTTGCATTTGTTTATCAATGTCAGATAAACGTGTCATGAGGTAATGTGTTTGTAATGAAATATCAATTTTACCGCTGGTTAAACGATAATGATTTAATTCAATTTCACTTTGCTGTAATGATTTTCTGACGATAGGCAATTGTTTTTTTAGAAATGTTAAATTTTTATCGACACGCAATAATTTCCGTTCAATATTTTTTTGTTGTACGGTGATGGCAATGGCATTGAGTACATCAGTAATCCATGCAGGATGTGTTCCGGTCAGCGTGATTTGAAATAAACCGATTTTATTTGTATTGTTTCCAGTCGAATTACTTAAATCCGTGATGATGAGATGTGATAGAATTTTATTCATCATTTCTGATTCGGTCATTTTTTTAGGGAACCCTGTTTTTTCCCATTTCACAGTATGAATAACAGAATTCAAAATAAATTTGGAACGAATTAATGCGACCTGTACAGACAAAGGTTCTTCATCTGTTTTCTCTAAATCAGAGGATTGATCTGATTTAGAGAAAGCTCCCAAATGACTGTGTTGTTGCTGAATTTGTAATAATAAGTTGCCTTGATACTGTGTTGGTTTAAATAAAGCATAAGTCATTGCGAAAATAAAAACGATCAAGGTGGTGGCAATAATCATTCCTTTTTTTTCGATCAAACTTCGCAAAAGAGAAGATAAATCAACATAATCTGCTTCTGTATGTGGGGCTTGATGAGCAGTCATATTGTCCTCTTTTATCACGTTAATTAACAATGGCTTTAGTGTACCAAATCGTTTGAACGCTCGGTAATAATTGATTAATAACACGGTTCCACTGCGTTGCACTGGCAGAGGAAACATATAAAATATCGCCGGGTTTTAAAATAAAATGTTCTGCTAATAATAATCCATCGGGTGTTTTGGCGTTTAACCAATAAATATTTGGCTGTTCCATACGGCCACGAATCACATAAATATGACCAGGATCTGCTGCATTAGGATCAAATCCGCCCGATAAACTAATGGCATCCGTAATCGATAAAGGTTGATCGGTAATCGGCACAAAGCCAGGTTTCATGATTTCACCAAAAAGATACACTTTTTGACCGCGATAATCGACAACACGCACATTAATTTCGGGATGTTTTAAATAGCGTTTTAATTGATGTGTGATTTCAAGGCGAATTTCATCCGTTGTTTTTCCTGCGACAAAAACGTTTCCAACTAAAGGAAAATAAATATATCCCCGCGAATCGACAAGATAACCCTCTCTTCCTGCCGCACCTTGTGTACTCGGTGTGCCCGTTAAGGAATTAGCAGATAATTCACGCGGTGTAAATTCAGGATGTTGCCAAATAATGATATTTAAAACATCGGCAGAGGCAATCCGATAAGTATAATTCGAAATATCTTGATGCGCGATTAGCGAAGGCGTGACGGGAATCAGGATTGGTCGGATATAAGAGGGTTGAGTCAATGCGGTTCTATGATCTATTCGCATCCGTGATAATTCGGGATTATGCATGCCGGGCATCATATTGCATCCCGCTAACAACATCATTCCTACGAATAATCCAAATCGATTTAACATACACAATTCTCTAATACAGGATCCAAGATTTGTACGGGTTTTGTTAATTGAGGTGCGCGATATTCCGGTACTAAACGGTACAACATTTGTTTTAGTTTTGCTTCATCATAATGATGGCAGGCTTTTTCAATTTCATTGATGATATCAACTAACATAGGCCAATGATATTCTCGTATTTTTGCTTGTTTGATTTTAGGATGCGTTGTTTCACACATCGTTTCATCTTCATGAAATAATTCTTCATATAATTTTTCGCCTGGACGTAATCCCGTATACACGATATCAATATCTTCGCCAACGACTTTCCCTGATAATTTAATCATTTGTTCAGCAAGGTAGTTTATATTTATTGGTTCGCCCATGTCTAATACAAAAATATCTGCTTGGTGATTCATGGTATTGGCTTGCAAAATTAACTGACTGGCTTCAGGAATGGTCATGAAGTAACGCGTCATTTCAGGATGGGTCACGGTAAGCGGACCGCCTTGTTGTAACTGCGATCGAAATAAGGGGATGACACTGCCTGCTGAATCTAATACGTTACCAAATCGTACGGTAATAAATCGTGTTGATGATTGTGAATTCAATGCTTGGCAGACAATTTCAGCCGCTCGCTTAGTTGCACCCATCATGCTAGAGGGATTGACTGCTTTATCTGTTGAAATCAAAACAAATGACTTAACATGATAATGATGAGCACATTCTGCGACAATTTTTGTTCCAATAATATTATTATGCATCGAAGCCACAATATGATTTTCTAACAAAGGGACATGTTTATAAGCAGCCACATGAAATACTAAGTCAGGTTGATATAAACCGAATAGCATTTCAATAGCAGATGAATCAGTAATATTGCAAAGGTGGCTATGGATAATAACCGATGAACTGTTTTTTTGATGTCTTAATTCCATATCAATCAAATAAAGATTGTATTCGCAATTATCTACAATAATTAATTTGTTTGGCGATAATTTTGCAATTTGTCGACATAATTCAGAACCGATTGATCCACCGCCACCTGTCACTAAAATAGTTTTATTGACAATGGATTCTTTAATGGCAGACCATTCAAGATTAATTTTTTCTCTTCCCAATAAATCATCTAGCAAAACTTCGCGCAATGAATTAACAGTGACACTGCCATCAGCAATATTTCTAAGACTGGGCAAGGTTCTGAAAGAAACATGGGCTGCTTCACAATATTGGACAATTTCTCGCATTTTTTTAGTGTTTGCTGAGGGGGTTGCAATTAAAATTAATTCGATATGATATTTTTTTACTAGCATAGGAATTTCTTTACAAGTTCCCACAATACGGACACCTTGTACTTCATAACCATGTTTCGTGATGTCATCATCAACGATTACGATCGGTAAATATTGATGATAAGAGCGTGATCGATACAAATCTCGTATCAATGTTTCAGCAGCATTTCCTCCGCCAACAATTAAAACAGGTTTCCCTTTTTTTAAAAAAAATTGATAATCACGCAACCAGCGAAAGGTAACGCGTGATCCAGATAGCAAAACAAAAAGTAATAATGCATCAGTGGTAATTATTTTAACGGTGCTGGTTATGTCGGGTATGTCAATAATGATGACGCAAAAGAGTGAGCTCAGTAGAACAGCTTTTAAAATACGGATTAAATCAGGAACAGAGGCAAATCGCCAAACGCCACGATATAATCCACAATAAACGTAGAAAAGACATTGTATAGCTGTGGCATAAAAAATAGATGAATGGCTAATGCTTGAAGTCATTCCCGCATTGGTTGTTAACCAAATCGCGCCCAACCAAGAAAAACTCGTTACAAACATATCGGATAAAAATGCAATGAAACGCTTGGTCCATTTATTTAAATCACGAATCATCATTTTTACAATCCTTGTAAAATTTTCTCAACTATTTCCGTCACCATGTTATTAATAATTCAAGGGAAGACTCACGTGTTTATTATCACGAGCGGATAAATAAGCAGCGATTAATATTTCTAATGATCGCAACCCATCGCGTCCATCGGTATCGGCTTGCGCCTGACCTTGTAAGGTTTTTGCGACATTTTCATAATATTGTTGATGCCCATAATGTGCGGGTAAAAGAGGTGGTGACATTAATTCTTTCGCCGTCACATCCTGCTCATCTGTTTGCGCAAATTCCCAGTGTAAAATTTGATTGGCTGATGTGCCGCCGATTTTGACACTTCCTTTTTCACCTAAAATAGTGAGCGAAGTTTCAAGATTTTTAGGATAAGTTAGCATGGTCACACTCATCGATCCTAACGTGCCTGAACGCCAACGTAAATTCAATACACCGGTATCTTCAGTTTCCATATCAATGGCAAGTGTTGCCATCATCGCTTGAACACTTTGCACTGGACCCAGTAACCAAGCTAATAAGTCAACATAATGACTTGCTTGATTCATGAATGCACCACCATCAAACTCCCAGGTGCCTCGCCAACGTGATTGGTTGTAATAAGATTGTGGTCGTGTCCAAAACACATTGAGATTAGCAAGGTAGATGCGTCCAAACCGTTGATTTTTGATCGCGTGTTTTAATTGCTGTAAAGCAGGTTGGTAGCGGGTTTGTTTAACCACAAATAATTTCACGCCGGCTTCATCGCACGCGTTGACCATGTCAAGCCCATCACGCCATCGTGTTGACATCGGTTTCTCTGTAATGACATGCTTGCCACTGCGCGCAATACGGATGGTTTGTTGTGCGTGTAATCCACTCGGAGAACATAGTGTAATAATATCTAATTCGGGTTTGGCCACTAACATCGATTCAATGTTGTGATAACCCTCTACTTCCAAAGAAGACGTAACACGTTGTAATGATTCAGGCTGTGTATCACACACACATTGCAACTCATATTGATCAGATAATTCTGCCAGTGAATTGAAATGATGCGCTGCAATTTTTCCGCAACCCACAATCCCAATTTTGATTTTCTTATGGTTGGTCATGGCGATACTATCCTTAGCATTACGCTTTAATCACTTTAGGGTCTCGATGACGGTAAACACCCCGTGTATCGATAATTAAATTGGCATGTTGTTTAATAAAGCCAAAATCAAACAAATCGTGTGCCGTTGCTAGAATAACAGCGTCGTGGCTTGATAACGTTTCTTCGGTAATGGGCATGCTTTTTAAATCAAAATGATGTTCCCGCATTTTTGGGAAAACAGGTAAATAGGGATCGGAATATTCGACGATCGCGCCTTTTTTCGTGAGAATTTCCATCAATTGAATGGCAGGTGATTCACGAACATCATCCACATTTTTTTTATAAGCAATTCCTAAAATAAGAATTTTGCTTTTTTTAATGGGTTTATGAAGATGGTTCAATGCATCAATCAATTTATGTACGACCCATTGCGGCATGTAATTATTAATTTCACCGGCTAACTCAATGAATCGTGTATGCACGCCATATTCCCGTGCTTTCCAAGTTAAATAAAAAGGATCGACGGGGATGCAGTGACCACCAATGCCGGGTCCAGGATAGTAAGGCACAAATCCAAATGGCTTAGTGGCTGCTGCATGAATGATTTCATGAATATCAATATCCATTTTATCTGCAAGAATTTTAATTTCATTTACCAGTCCAATATTGACAGCGCGATGAATATTCTCGAGTAATTTTGTCATTTCTGCTGCGCGTGTTGAGCTGACAGGGATCACTTCTGTTGTGATTTTTTCATAAAGGGCTAACCCAAGGGATAAACAAGTTGCAGTGACACCGCCACAAATTTTTGGAATATTGGCAGTCATATAAGTGGCATTGCCAGGATCTTCGCGTTCAGGTGAATAGACTAAAAAAATATTATCACCAACATGCAAGCCTCGCGATTCGATTCTAGGCTTGATTTCTTCATCCGTGGTGCCGGGATAAGTCGTACTTTCAAGTGAAATAATTTGACCTGGTTTAAGATAAGGGAGAATAGAATCAATTGTATTTAAAACGAAACTTAAATCGGGTTCGCGTTGTTTACTGAGGGGGGTCGGTAGGCATAAAATGACTGCATCTGAATCGGCGATGCTTGCAAAATTATCCGTGGCTTTTAATCCTGAAGAAATGGCATGGTGAATTTTTTGATGTGAAATATGTTCAATATAACTTTCCCCGGCATTTAATCGCGTAATTTTATCAGAATCAATATCAATACCAATTACTTTATATCCTACTTCAGAGAAACGTAATGCAAGTGGTAAGCCCACGTAGCCTAAACCAATGACTGCGACAGTCGCTTCTTTATTATTAAGCTGATTAATTAATTGCGTTTTAAACATTCACACTATCCTTATGCTAAATTCATTTAACATCATCCTAACGATCTTAATATTGATTAGGGTGATGGGTGCATGTACATTTAGTTCCTTAGAATTTCTTTAGTAATGGGGGCGAGATATCGCCCATTGCCAATGGACCGTACTCAATTTACTTGGATATTTTATGTATTGCAAATGGTGTAAACGGATTTTTGATATGATGGTTGCTAGCACGTTGTTGGTGATTTTATCCCCTTTTTTATTATTACTTTGCGTATTAGTCTATCTATTCCTAGGTTCTCCTATTATTTTTAAGCAACAACGCCCGGGGTTGCATGAAAAACCTTTTTTTTTATATAAATTCCGAACGATGTTAGATGCAAAAGATTCGAATGGGAATTTGTTAAGTGATGCCGAACGATTAACGCGGTTTGGACGCTTATTAAGAATGCTGAGTCTCGATGAATTGCCGGAATTAATTAATATTTTAAAAGGCGAAATGAGTTTGGTCGGACCTAGACCTTTATTGATGGAATATTTACCCTATTATTCTTGTCGCGAACGGTTAAGGCATAGCGTGAGGCCAGGGATAACTGGCTGGGCGCAGATTAATGGACGAAACACACTCACTTGGAAAAAGAAATTTGAATTAGATGTATGGTATGTCGAACATCTTTCATTTAGGTTAGATATGGAAATTATTTTTAAAACGATCATTAAAACGATTAACCGTGAAGGAATTACCGCAGTAGGTCATGCTACGATGACACGATTTGATAAGGAAAATCAATAATATGAACTTATATGGCATTGTCGGTGCAGGTGGTTTTGGTAGAGAAGTGATACCGCTTGCAGCAGCCCTATTAAAAACACAATTTTCGTCTCAGGATTTCGAACTGGTTTTTGTTGATGAAAATAAACCTTCGTTATTTTTAAACGGTTATCGCGTACTTTCAATCGATGAATTTTTTTCACATCCTGCCGAAAAAAAGTATTTTAATGTAGCCATTGCCAGTCATGAAAATCGGGAAAAAATGGTTGAAAAAATGCTAACGTTAGGTGCTTATCCTTTTCAAATTCATGCACTCAACACAATGATATTGGATCACAATGATATTGCAGAAGGTGCAATTTTTTGTCCGTTTTCGATGGTGACATCCAATGCGAAAATTGGAAAATATTTTCATGCCAATCTTTATTCTTATGTGGCGCATGATTGTTTAATTGGTGATTACGTGACATTTGCCCCACAGGTTCAATGCAATGGTAATGTCCATATTCATGATCGTGTCTATGTGGGGACGGGGGTTATTATTCGAGAAGGAAAACCTGGGCAACCTTTAGTGATTGGTGAAGGCGCTATTCTTGGGATGGGCGCCGTTATAACGAAAAGTGTTTTGCCGTACCAAACGGTTGTGGGTAATCCCGCTAAGCCATTTCTTAGCCTTCAGCGATAATCACACACTATGATGAATATCAAAACATGGGCATAACAACATGAGCATAACAACTCAAGGATGGCCTTATCATGCAGAAGATGAAATTCAAGCTGTACAGCGTGTTTTATCTTCGGGTCGTACAAATTATTGGACAGGCGTCGAATGTCGCGAATTTGAAAAAGAATTTGCAAATTGGATGGGTGCAAAATTTGCCATTGCTTTAATGAATGGCACGGTTGCACTGGAAGCAGCTTTATATGCTTTAGACATTGGACCGGGTGATGAAGTCATTACATCTTGCCGCACCTTTATTGCATCGGCCAGTTGCATTGTGATGCGTGGTGCTACACCTGTGTTAGCGGATGTAGATCAAGATTCACAAAATATAACGGTAGAAACAATAGAAGCCTGCATCACGCCTCGTACAAAAGCAATTATCGTCGTGCATTTGGCAGGATGGCCTGCTGAGATGGATCAGATTATGGCGCTTGCAAGGCGCTATGGTCTCAGCGTCATCGAAGATTGTGCGCAAGCCCATGGTGCAAAAATACATGGCCGTTATGTGGGGACATGGGGTGATGTGGCTGCTTTTTCTTTTTGTCAGGATAAAATTTTAACGACAGGCGGAGAAGGTGGCATGGTAACAACGCATGATGAAGCAATATGGAAAAAAATATGGTCTTTCAAGGATCATGGAAAAAGTTACGATAAAGTTTATCATCAACCACATCCACCGGGATTTCGATGGTTGCATGATGAATTTGGTACAAATTGGCGTATGACAGAAGTGCAAGCTGCGATTGGCCGCGTGCAGTTAAAAAAATTATCTGATTGGCTCTCTATTCGAAGACAGCATGCTGCTCAATTGACGGAGCAATTTAAAAATCTTTCAGCTTTACGAATTCCTTTGCCGCCACAAGCCATTGAGCATGCTTATTATAAATATTATGTTTTTGTTCGTCCTGATCACTTAACGCCAACGTGGTGCCGGGATAAAATCATGCACGAAATAAACACATTGGGAACACCCTGTTTTTCAGGGAGTTGCAGTGAAATTTATCTTGAAAAAGCATTTTGTAAAATGAAAATAGCTGAAAAGCCAATCGCAAAACAATTGGGTGAAACCAGTTTAATGTTATTAATTCATCCGACGCTAACATCGGATGACATTGATCGTACCGCTCAAACAACCAGTAAAGTCATTAAGATGGCGAGCATATGAAATTCAATAGGGTTAAAAATTTATTTTTTATTATTGTTTTATTCATCATCAGTCAATCCATGTTCGCCAAGCCCATCGTGGTGTTAAACAAAACGGTAATTGATAAACCAACACTCTATAAAAATATGGAATTGGATTTATCAAATGGTAGTTTTGAAATCACTAATCATGCAACATTGACCATACAGGATTGCATTTTGCGTGGAACGATCACACCTAAAAATACCCAGCTTATTTCATTGATGACAGGGCATTTAATATTAAAAGGTAACCGATTTATAGTTACTTCTGTCGATATTCCATCAACGCCTTCTAATCCTAGTATTTTTGATGCGATCACGGTTAATGAAGGAACAGTGACGATTGTTGGTAATCAATTTACGATTGACACGCCTTATATGGTTGGATTATTGGCGACAACAGGGAGTCATACGAAAGGATTTTATATCGCTCATAATCGTATTGAAAATTTTCATGGCGGAATTTTATTAAAAAATTCGCATGATGCTTATGTCGCTGAAAATATTTTTAAGAATGTCAGTATTAGCAATATTTTAATTTTACAAGGAAGTAATAGTTTATTTGAAAAAAATACGATGTTGTTTTCTGGCAATAACAATGTGGGTGATGCTATTGATATTATGGATTCTGATCATATTCAAGTAATCGGAAATTTTATTTCATCAGGATCCTGTTATTCAATGGTGATTTTGAGAGGAAAAGATATTTTGATTGATAAAAATCAAATTGTGAATGGTATTACTTATGCTATTTCTATTATTCCAGATATCAAGTCAATGAATAAAAAAGATATTCATTTCAGAAAGCTGGTCAAAGATCCATTAAAAGAAAATAAAAGTGATGCTAACCAATATATTCGTATCACGCATAACTATATTTCACAAAACCGCTATGGTTTGGCTGCTTCTTATGTGGATGGATTGGTCGTGGAAGATAATATTTTTATTCAGAAATTTTCCAGTGCCGCTCAACGAAAGTTTTGGACGGATAATCATGTATTATTAAAAAATGTGATGCATCTTACTTGGCAGCGCAATCGTTATAAAGAAGCCTTTCCTCAGGAGGAAATGGAGGATTGGAAGGCAACGAAATTAGTTCCGTTTCCGATAAGTGGTGGGGTTGGTTTGTAAATGTCGATGATTGAATGCTATATTACTGGTTCCATCTAGATGATGCCATTTTTTTGTGATTGTCTCATCTAAGGGTTCATTTAAAAATAACTTCACTCTTGAAAATTTTCACCTTGAAAAGGGAGATTCCTTATGGACATAAAGATAAAGGACATATCGCATAGCATGCGAAGTAAATGGATCAAGTTGATTTCAGCAGCTTTATTATGGCTAGTCAGTGTGACGTCTGCTTTTGCTGCCATTGTATTGCACGGCAATCAAGTGATCAGCGCGCCAACCACTTATAATGGTGTTGACTTAGATTTAACAGATGGTCGATTCACTATTAATACAGGTGGAACATTGAATATTCAAAATTCCACAATAGCGATTACTATTTCGGCTGCCAATCCTTTTTTAGCACAATTAAATAATGGCGCATTCAATCTTAAAAATTCTACTGTAAATGTTAAAGTAAGTGGTATTTCACAAAATCCGGATATTAAAGCTCTTTATCAGTTAATTCGTGTGCAGCAAGGCAATCTCAATTTATCAGATAACCATTTTGTCATTGATACGCCATTTACCGTTGGGCTGCTTGATACACAAGGTGTTGCAACCAGTGGATTTAAAATTATTCATAACACGGTGGATTATTTCCATGGTGGATTATATTTATTAAATTCAAACAGCGCGGAAGTTGTGGATAATATGTTTTCATTTGTTAGTTTTTATAATATTTACAATCTTGGTAATCTTAGTCAAATTAAAAATAACATTTTTTCATTCCCAGGAAATTTAAAATTAGGAAATGCAATTGATGTGGTTAATTCCGATAGTTTGACGATATCCAATAATATTATTACGAGCGGTTCCAATTATGGATTATCTATCACTGGTGGGCAAAATCTCTTTATTGAAAATAACAAAATCACAGATAATAAATCTTACGGTATTATTATTCGAACACCTGCATTAACGGAAATTTCAAAAGATGCTTATTTGTCAACATTAATTCCAGTGAAGGCCATTAAATTAATTTCTAATAATAATATTTTAATTTCCAATAATTACATTGCGCAAAATAAATATGGACTAAAGGGTGGGGTGATTGATCGTTTGATTGTAACGAACAATATATTCATTCAACGCTTCAATGCGACCAGCATTCGGCAATATTGGACGAATAACGATAATTTACTTCCTGCCGTGAACAATCTGACTTGGATCGATAATTTTTATAAAGAAGCATTTACTCAAGAAATCGATGGCAATAATGCGCCATCTTTGCAATTCGTAACATTCCCAGCGCATGGTGGCGTGTATATTAATTAATGCTGATTTCGATAAGGAGAGTAGCGATGAGTATTTATGAAATTCATAAAATGTCTCGATTTTGTTTTTTTGGATTATCAATGTTATTAAGTCAAGGTTGCTTTTCAGCAGAAACTATTATTATATCTCCCAACACAGTTGTCTCGCATTCAACTACTTATGCGAATGCAACGTTAGATATGACAAATGGTTCATTCATCGTGACAGGCGATGCGACTTTGACAATCAAAAACAGCATTGTAAATGGAAATATTTCTAAAAATAATCCTTTTTTAATTACGGTTGACAAGGGAAATTTAAATCTCAGCAATAACCAAGTCAACATCAAAGCGGTCAAGATTGATCCGCATCCGACCACGCAGTCATTGTACCATGCTGTTCAAATTGCGATGGGTGGGTTAACGATGACGGGAAATACGTTTCGGATAGATCAGCCATTTTCAGCGGGATTATTGATTACGACAGCGGCTATTCCTACCGCCAATTTTGTGATTACCCGTAATCGTTTTGAATCTTTTCATGGTGTTTTGTATTTAGTAAGCACGGATAATGCGCTAATTTCAGAAAATACTTTATTCAAAAATACATATGGAAATATTGTCGTGATTGGTAGTAATAGTAAGATTACTGGTAATACGATATATTTTTCAGGTAATAACCGTTTAGGTAATGCCGTCGATGTCATTGATTCAAATAATGTCTTAGTGAATAAAAATTTAATCCTTACGCCAACTTGTCATGGCATATATGTTTTCAATAGTCGTGATGTGTTGGTTGATGATAATCGTGTGTTAGGTGGTATTACTTATGGTATGAATATTTTATCTTATCCAGAAAAACTTTCCACTGAGTATTATGTAAAACAATTATTACGTGAACATTCTTTGAAAAATACGATAAGTGGTAATATTACAGTGTCACATAATTTGTTTTCACAAAACCGTTATGGTATTGCCGCGAGTGATGTGAATGTTTTAACTGTTAGCAACAACATTTTTGTGCAACGTTTTGCTGATAATGATGCAAGGAAATTTTGGACAAATAACAATACGTTGTTACAAAATGTAACGGGTTTGACTTGGAATAATAATATTTACAAGGAAGCTTTCACTCAAGAAAAAGGTGGCGATAATACAAAATCATTTCATTTTGTATCGTTTCCACAAACGGGTGGAGTCAGCCTGTAATTATTTGGAGTATTCTTTTTTATGTGCTTTCCAAGAACGGTTAAAATTGTTGAAGTAGGTCCACGTGATGGATTGCAAAATGAATCGACCTTTGTTGCTACGGCAATTAAGGTCGATTTTATTAATCAATTAAGCCAGTTTAATTATGCGGCTATCGAAGCCACCAGTTTTGTTTCACCTAAATGGATACCGCAATTAGCCGATCACTCAGAAGTTTTCCAGGAAATTGAAAAAAAACCTCATATAGCTTATCCCGTGTTAGTTCCTAATGAGAAAGGATTTGAAGAAGCCCAAAAAGTGGGGGTTAAAGAAATTGCTCTTTTTACGGCAGCATCGGAAGCTTTTACCAAGAAAAATATTAACTGTTCGATTAATGAAAGTTTTGATCGCTTTCATGGTGTCATTGAAAAAGCATTAGCGAATAAGATACGAATACGAGGTTATATTTCTTGTGTATTAGGTTGTCCTTATGAAGGAGATATTCAAGCTGAAAAAGTAGCAGAGATTGCCAAACGATTATATGAAGCAGGGTGCTATGAAATTTCATTAGGCGACACCATCGGTGTGGGTACACCGGATAAAGCAAAACAGGTGGTTGAATGTGTTGCGAAAAAAATCCCCTTATCAGCGATTGCCTGTCATTTCCATGATACGTATGGTCAAGCATTGGCAAATATTTATGCTGTATTAGGATTAGGTGTCAATGTGTTTGATAGTTCTGTTTCTGGTTTGGGAGGTTGCCCTTATGCAAAAGGCGCATCGGGCAATGTGGCGACAGAAGATTTGGTTTATATGTTAAATGGGTTGCATATTGAAACTGGAATTGATCTTAATCGGTTAATGATGGTAGGTAGATTTATTTGCAAACAGTTAGGTAAACCGTCACGTTCAAAAGTTAATCTTGCAATGATGGCAAAGCAGGAGTCATCTGATGTCAAATAAAATGTTTTTCGCGGTGAATGAGAGGGGGATTGCTGTTATTACGTTAAATCGTCCCGAAGTTCATCATGCGTTGGATGATGGGCTCATTCAACAACTATTAGATTGTTTGCACAAGTTAAATCAAGATGATCATATCAGACTTGTGATTTTAAAGTCAGAAGGGAAACATTTTTCAACGGGTGCGGATCTCAATTGGATGCGTCGTATGGTTTCTTATACTTACGATGAAAATAAAAAAGATGCAAAAGCTTTATCTGATTTAATGTACACATTGAAATTTTTAAAACACCCCACTCTTGCGCGTGTACAAGGTGCCGCTTATGGCGGTAGTGTGGGATTAATCGCTTGTTGTGATATCGCGATAGCAAGTCGACAAGCGCTATTTTGTTTTTCAGAAGTAAAAGTTGGGTTAATTCCTGCGGTGATTAGTCCTTTTGTTATCAGTGCTATTGGGGAACGTGCAGCGAGACGTTATTTTTTAACAGCAGAACCGATAACAGCGGAAGAAGCATTGCATTTAAATTTAGTGACCAGCGTAGTTGCTGAAGAAGAGTTAGATGTCTTGATTGATAAAATCACGCAGGAATTATTAGTGAATGGTCCTCGAGCAGTCAGAGAAAGTAAAGCGTTAATCAATCGAATGAGTAGTGCCTATTATTGTGACGAATATAAGGAAAAAAACATCGAAACAATTTCATCAATCCGTATTTCAGATGAGGGGCAAGAAGGACTGGCCGCATTTTTAGAAAAAAGAAAGCCCAAGTGGATTTGAAAAATGAGGAGAAAAAATGATAAAAGGCCCGTTGAATGGCATCACAGTCTTAGATTTAACCCGCGTATTAGCGGGGCCCTATTGTACTAATATTTTATATAATCTGGGTGCCCGTATTATTAAAGTTGAAAACCCTCAGGGTGGTGATGATAGTCGCCAATTCCCACCCTTTGTGAATGGGGAATCAGCTTATTCATGTGCACTTAATCATGGAAAAGAAAGTATTGCTTTGAATATTAAAAATAATGCAGATGATAAAATTATTTTTGAAAAATTAATTCGTAACGTCGATGTTTTGGTTGAAAATTTCAGACCCGGTGTGTTATCTCGTTTAGGCTATGACGAAAAAAAATTAGCGTCCTTGAATTCCCAATTAATTATCGGACGTATTTCTGGTTTTGGAAAATCGGGACCTGAAGCGATGCGTGCTTGTTATGATTTAGTCGCGCAAGGAATCAGCGGATTAATTTCGATGACAGGTGAAGAAGATGGACATATGGTTAAAGCAGGCATTGAATTAGGAGATATATCAGCAGGTGTTTATGCGGCGCTGGGTATTTGTGCCGCCTTGTTTGATAGGACACGCACAAAGCAAGGCATGGCTGTTGGCACAGCCTTGATTGATTCGCTGGTCAGTTTCATGCCTAGCGCATTTAGTCGATATTCAATTGAAGGGATCGTTCCTAAACCCATTGGTTCACGGCACAGCTTAATTACACCATTTAATGTCTATATCACGAAAGACAAACCGATTGTGATTTGTGCGGCGAACAATCATTTGTTTGAAAAATTATGTATCGCATTAGGGAAACCCGAATTATTCAAAGATCCTCGTTTTATAAATAATCCAAAACGAGTTGAACATACCAATGAATTAGAAGACATCATGACTTCTATTTTGAAAACAAAAACGGTTAGTGAATGGTTAACCATTTTTAATGAAATAAATGTTCCCGCGGGTCCCATTAATACAATGGCAGATGTTTTTCAAGAACCTCAAATTCTTTATCGCAATATGGTTGCACATTATCGCGATGGCTTTATGCCAGAGGCGCGATTTCCGGGTAATCCGATTAAATTTTCGAATTATTCAGATACAGATGAATATCCCAGAGGGCCACGATTAGATGAGCATCGTGAAGAAATTTTAAAATGGCTAGGGTCTGTTGATCATTGAAAATATGAAAAAACCACTTGATGCGTTATCGGCGTAATCGCACCTAGAAAAAATACGTTTTCAAATTCAAACAGCCAAAAATAAATGTGTGACACAGCCCTAGCAATAATACGATTATTGTTTAGTACAACGTGTTCCACATGGAGTAGTACTGCAATTATGTCCAACACCGCAATCACTACTAACACTACATTGATCCCAACATGAATCACAATTTGAAGCACAATTTGCAGCTAACAATAAATTATTTTGTGCAAAATGCAAATTATCTTTTAGACAAACATTGGCAGCATTAGCTTGCATCATGAAGACTAGATTAAATAGTCGGCCCTGAAATATTCATGCCAAACAAGGCTCGTTAATTATCATTA
>CAYTKY010000047.1:0-16625 GCA_964438435.1 uncultured Coxiellaceae bacterium
TATGTGAAACATTTTATGTTTCATTAATCATCGTTAGCTTTTTATTTGTTTATCAACAATGGCTCATTAAAGAGAGAGATCGACAACAATGTTTTCGAGCATTTTTAAATAATCATTGGGTCGGTTTTGTTATTTTTATGGGTATTGTGACGGGTGTGATGGGATGAAAATCGTTGCAGATGCCCATATTCCCTATGTTCAAGCTTATTTTGGTGCTTATGGTGATTTAATATTAAAACCCGGTCGTCAAATTACGTCTAACGATGTGCAAGATGCTGATATATTATTGGTCCGCTCAATTACACGTGTTGATGAAACCTTATTAGCTGGTACGCCTATCAAATTTGTTGGTAGTGTGACAGCCGGTGCCGATCATTTAGATACGAAGTGGCTAGATGAAGCAGGTATTGCTTGGAGTGTTGCGTCAGGATTTAATGCACCGCCCGTAGCTGATTACGTTGTGAGTGTGATAGCTGCTTTGCAGCAAAAAAAAATACTACCATCAACCCGCATGAAGGCCGCCGTGATTGGTGTTGGACAGGTAGGCGAGCGAGTGGTTGAACGATTAAAAGTATTAAACTTTGATGTCACATTATGTGATCCTGTTCGCGCGCAGCAAGAAAAAGATTTTCTTTCAACGCCTATTGAATCTTTAACTGAGTTTGATTTGATTACTTTGCATGTTCCATTAATTAAATCCGGGAATCATTCGACTTGGCATTTTATTAATAAAGAGTTTTTGCAACGACAAAAAGCAGGCTGTGTTTTGCTGAATGCTTCTCGCGGTGCGGTCATTCATTCGGAAGAGCTAATTCAATATGGTTCGCATTTGCATTGGTGTTTTGATGTGTGGGAGCATGAGCCGCACATCAATAAAATAGTCTTAGAAAAAGCACTGATTGCGACACCTCATATCGCGGGTTATTCGCTGCAGAGTAAGATACGTGGAATCGATGCCATTTATCATGCGGCTTGTGAGCGAGGCATTATTCCTTTTCAACCGATTTCCCCGATATTAATGCCTAAACAACGACTCACGCCGGTGGAAGATAAACATGATTGGCAGGATTTGATTTTAACGGTTTTTAATCCGTTAGTGATTACCGCGATGATGCGAGCGATTCTTTTGCCGGTCGATGACTGTGCTCATTTGTTCGATGAAATGCGTAATCAATTTAATGGTCGATACGAATTTAAATACACGACGGTGTTAGACAAAAACATCTTAGAAAAAGATCGCGCATTGTTAGAAAAATTGGGATTAATGGTATTGCCGGATGCAAGTGCTTGTTAATCGTCAATAAACACGCCTAATACAATGATTCGACTGGCGGTGCACTAGGATCATTGGGATTCGTGTTGGCATCGGCTGTTGCTGGCGTTGTTTCATCGGTTGATACGATTTCTTTTTCTGGAGCGTAAGGCAACATAAAATATTCAAAAATTGCATCAGGATCTTCTGATGAGGCACGTTTGCCAGTGATCGGATTGATACGCACACTCACAATTCCGCTGGGCTGATTTAAAGTCGATTCGGGTTTTCCTTTCAAGGCATTTCGGATGAATTGCATCCATACAGGTAAAGCAGCTTGTACGCCGTACTCATGCAAAGATTGTGGTGTATCAAATCCCACCCAAGAAATAGCAACAATATCGGCATTGTATCCCGCAAACCACGCATCGCGTTGCTCTTGGGTTGTGCCTGTTTTTCCTGCTAAATCATTGCGACCTAATTTTTTTGCTTCGGTTGCTGTACCTCGTTGTATCACATCACGCAATGCAGACGTCACGAGAAATGCATTTTGCGCCGAGATAGCGCGAGGTGCTGCTGCCACAGTGGCATCACAATGATCGGTGCAAGCCACCAAGGGTCTGGCTTGATAAATGATTTCATCACTTGAATTACGGATAGTGTCAATCGCAAACGGGGTGACCTTGAACCCATTGTTAGCAAATACGGCATAAGCCTGTGCCATTTGTAATGGTGTGACTTCAGCGGTGCCCAATGCAAGTGCCAATCCGGACGGAATTTGGGAAGGCGCAAAACCAAATTGCTTGAGGTAATTAGCCGTATATTTGATGCCGATCAGAGAGAGAAGACGAATGGAAACAAGATTGCGTGATTCGATTAATGCTGTGCGCAAGGGGGTGGGGCCATAGAATTTGCGCGTGACATTTTGCGGTCGCCACAAGCTATGATCGGTGGGGTTTTCAACCACAATGGGCGCATCATTGATGATGGTAGCTAACGTGTAACCTTTATCAAAAGCAGCTGAATAAATAAAGGGTTTAAAGCTTGATCCCGGTTGACGCTCAGCATGCGTGATGCGATTAAATTTACTGGTTTGATAATCAAATCCACCGACCATGGCAAGAATGGCGCCATCGGTCGGATTTAATGCGACTAACCCCGCTTCTGCTTTTGGTAATTGTGCGAGTTGATAGCCTTGTCCATCAGGAACATGGGTGATGAGGACAACATCACCTAATTTCACAATCTGATTAGCGCGTGTTGGTTTGGCGCCTAAATAATCAGCGTTAATTTGTCGACGTGCCCACGCCAATCCTGTCCAGGGAATGATGGTGAGATGACCATTGGCTTGTAACACAGTGATAGTTTGTTTGGTCATTTCAACCACAGCGGCGGGTTCCAATTGATTAATGACAGGCATTTTACGTAAACGTTCTTGCCATTCATCCATGGTTTCAAAGGAAGGTGTCCCGAAATGAGTGAGAGGGCCGCGATAACCGTGCCGTTCATCATAAGCCAGCAATTGGTTGCGGACGGCATTATTGGCTATTTCTTGAAGATGACTGTCGACGGTTGTGTACACTTTAAATCCATCGGTATAAATGCTATCACCATAAACTTGTTCTAATTGCTCGCGAACTAATTCTGCGACATAAGGTGCTTTTACTTCAGTTGGTAGATCGTGGTAACTCGCATTAAGTGGCGTATGAATTGCTTTTTGATAAGTAGCTGTATCAATGTAACCTTCATCATGCATGCGTGTTAATACATGGTCACGACGTTTTTTGGCAGCTTCTGGATTGGCTAATGGATTTAAATAAGAAGGCGCTTTTGGAATGCCGGCCAACATGGCAATTTGATCAATCGATAATTCATTTAAATGTTTGCCATAATAAATTTCAGCCGCTGCTTCAACACCATAGGCGCGGTTTCCAAAAAACACTTTATTAAGATAAAGTTCAAGAATTTTTTCTTTCGTTAATTTATGTTCGATTTTAATGGCTAATAAAATTTCACGCAATTTGCGTCCAAATGTTTTGTTTCGTGTGAGGTAAAAACCGCGCGCAACTTGCATGGTGATGGTGCTACCACCTTCAAGCGTTTTGCGTGTTTTAAGTAATCGCAAGGCAGCGCGCCCCAGCCCTTGCAAGTCAACTCCTTTATGTTGAAAGTAACGTTGATCTTCCGTGGCAAGCACAGCTTGAATCAGGGGTTTGGGAATTTGATCGTAAGGCAGGGGAATCCGTCGCTTTTCTCCGAATGTCGCAATTAATTTGCCATCTTTGGTGAAAAGCTGGAGAGGGACTTGTAGTTGCACCGTATTCAGCGCATCAATATCTTGTAATTGATATTCCATGTAATAAAGCGTGCCTGCCACAATGATGGCGCAGAGCAGGAAAGAAAAAACAATCAATCTTCGAATTAAGCGAAACAAATGTGTCATTTTGGGAAAAGTCTTGCATTCTAAAGGGCATAAAGTATATTAACATTATTCTGAGTTGTACATCTGCTTTTCTGTTTCCCCGTCTTATTTTTAACCAGAACCTGCTTATTTTCTTAGCAAATTTTTAACGCTATTTTCTAAAAAATAAATATAAAAGGGATATTGTCGTCATGAAATTATTTTTATTTTCATCATCATCTCGCATTGGATTGGACATACAAGCAGACCAAATATATTTGATTCAATTAAAAAAAAGAGGCAAGCATTTTTTTTTGGAGCGAGCAGAACACTGGTTGTTACCGACGGATGTTTTAAGAGAAGGAAGAACGCATTATTGGCGCGTTGTTTCAAATAAGTTAGCGGAGTGTGTTGCTCAATTAAAGCTAAAGGGATTGCCAACGGCGATTCAGTTGTCAGCACAGTTGGTGAATATGCAATGTTTGCCACTCGCGCTGGGATTGTCTCATGAGGAAATTGAAGCGGAGATTGATGCAGCCGTTCAGCAAAATAAAGAAGGTTTGATGGAGGAATTAGCAATAGATTATCTTCCGCTGCCATCATCAGCGCATCATGCGAGAATTTTTTTTGCCGCAGCGAAAAAAGAGTATGTGTTTCATTATGTAGAATGTATTCAAGCAACCGGATTGAAAGTAAAAGCGGTGGATGTTGATATATTTGCATTCAATCGTGCTCTTTGTTTTGCATTAAATTTACAGTCGACAAATGAAGTGATGGCGATTGTGTGGGTCAAACAAGATTGGACGAGTATGACCATTTTTCATGGTAATGAAATTCTATTTTATCAACAGTGGGAAACATCCAATGTCGCTGATTTTATCATCCAGTTTAAAAATCGTGTTCACTTGTATGCAGTTAGTGAGCAAGTAAAAGCAATACAACGTCTTATCATGTGTGGTGACGTTATTTACTATGATTTTTTTATTCATGATCATGATCGTCCTGAGTATTTGATTCAGCATGTGGATCTTTCTCAGCAATCATTATTGTTGCCCGATTTCAATACGCAACAAATGCGAGAGCTTCCGTCGGATTTTTTTGTGGCTTGTGGTGCTGCGATGAGGGAGTTTCCGATATGGTCGCTTTGAATTTATTACCCTGGCGAACGTATGACGTCTTACATCGAAAAAAAACCATTCGACGAACATGGTTGGGTTCGATTTTTTTCACATTTTTTTTAATTGTGCTGATTCATGTTGTATTGTCAAAAAAGGTGGCTTTTTTATCATCGCAAATAGATTTTTTAAAAAATGAATTAATGAATGCGAGTAACGTACAAGTTGATCAAGAAAAAACAAAAAGTAATAAAATGCTTAATCCGGCAGGTGGGTATGATCAAGCAACCATACAAAAGTTGTTCGTTAGCTTGGCGCAATCACGTGTTGATCCTGTTTGTTTTTTAGATATTACACGAAATGAGCGTCATGTTACTTTTATCGGGAAAGCACGTTCTTTGTCTGATTTGACGACGTATCTTTTGCATTGGAAAGCAGCTGGTTTATTTGACTCGGTTCAACTCAAAGAAATCAAACAAGAAAAGCAATTTGTGCATTTTAATATTCAGGCAATGGAAGAAGAATATGTTGATCAAGATAAATGAATCATTTCATGCATGGTATGCGTTGATATTTAGTGTGATGATGTTATTGATAGGGTATGTGGATGATGCTGCGCCTCATTTGATGCAAATTCATCAGTTGCGTGATGAAGAAAAAAATATTAAAAATGAGTTATCTTTTCTTCGAAAAAAAATGATAGCCAGTAATAAAAAAATTGCTATGGTCAGCACACATCATGTCATTAAAGATAGATTGTCTGCTTTGCTGACATTGGCTCAATCAAATGGATTGGTTGTGCAATCAGTAAAATCGATTTCATCTCAACAAAATAGATCAAATAAAACAAACATGATGCAATTGCAACTGCTTGGACAGTTTCAAAGCGGGATGTCATTTATTTTGGCTTTAAGTAATGAAATGTCTGGATGGGTGATCGAAAATTTTTCCGTTAAAGCAAATGAGTCATCGCAGGAGTTTATTTTAGTCGTGATGATGGTTGATGAATCGTATCTTTATGCTCAATCTAAATTAAAACAAAACATTTTTTTGCTGAGCAATCCTTTTTGCACCAGTAATAATTGGGTTTCCTCTTCGATCAGTGAGTCGGCGATGTCACAATCGGTCTCATTGCATTCATTCAAAATGATCGGCGTTTTGAGGCAAGGAGAGCGTCGAAAAGCTTTTTTTATGTTGCCAACAGGTGAAACTTTCTTGGTAGGTTTGGGGACAGTGCTGGGAAAGGAGCGAGGTATGGTCACTGCAATTCATGCAAATGCGGTGGAGATAAGATTGCCAGATAAAAAATCCGTTAATATTACCCTCTCTAAAAAATCATATCTTTAGTTTAAAATTAAATTAGAATCGCTTTATGAAATTTTATATTCATCGTGTCGCTATCTTTTTTTTAACGACGTTATGTTTGAATTTGTCAGCATACGCAGCCGTTAATCCATTATCACTAGAGTTAAAGAATGTGAATCTTGTGGATGCATTGTATGGTGTCGCGCAATTTTTGAATATGAATATCATCATCAGTCCAGAGGTAAAAGGATGGGTGACATTGCGGTTGCAAAATGCGATGCCTCAAGAAGCATTTAATTTACTATTGGCAGCACATGGATTGGCGAGATGGCGAGAAGGAAACACGTGGTTAATTGGCTCGCAAAATGAATTGATTAAGCGAAAAGAAGAAGCCGTTAAATGGCAGGTTGTTTCGAATGATGTGTTGCCTTTGGTATGGCGACATTGGCAAATTCATTATGCAAAAGCAGAGGATATTGCGCATTTACTTCAAGATGATCGCTTTTCATTTTTATCTAAACGCGGGCATCTTCGTGTGGATGTCAGAACAAATACGATTTTTATTCAAGATGTGGCAACAATCATTGAAAAGATGGATCGTTGGATAAAACAGTTAGATGTTCCCGCTCAGCAAATTGCGATTGAAGCGAGATTGGTAAGTATAGACACGGATGTGGAGCGTGAATTGGGAATTAATTTTGCGACGGGATGGTCTTCTTCTGAGCAGGGAGGGAGTAGTGGAAAACCTCTGTTAGAGAAGTCAGGGCAGTATGCGTTGGCTGTTGTGCATTTGCCGGATACTTCTTTTTTAGACGTCAAATTATCTGCGCTAGAAAATAAAGGGCATGCTGAATTAATCTCGACGCCGAGTTTATTTAGCACGAATCTTCAACCGGCCTCGATTGAAGCAGGAGAAGAAGTGCCTTATCAAGAGACAAGTGAAAATGGCGGGACCACTGTCGTATTTAAAAAAGCCGTGTTAGGCTTGAAAGTAACGCCACAAATATTGCCTGGTCGTAAAGTGTTATTGCAATTACAAATTAACCAAGATCGCCCGAGCAATAAAATGGTCTTAGGGATGCCGACCATTAGTACACGACAGATCATCACGAGTATACTGGTTGATCATGGTCAAACGATTGTGTTGGGGGGTGTGTATGAAAGAAACGATGAAGTGGGTGAGCGCGGGTTGCCTTATATTAATCGGATACCTTTGTTAAAATTATTGGTCACTCAGCGAAACATGCAGCGAAATAAACGGGAATTATTGATTTTTGTGACACCTAAAATCATGACATCAGACACATGAAAACACGGCAGCATAATATTTTTCTGATTGGCCCCATGGGCGCTGGTAAAACCAGTGTGGGGCGTTATTTGGCATCACATTTAGACAAACATTTTTATGATTCTGATCATGAAATCGAAAAAAAAATGGGTGTTAGCTTGACGTGGATTTATGATTTGGAAGGAATGGAAGGATTTCGTCAACGCGAAATGAGGGTGATTGATGAGTTGAGTTCGCTCAGTAATATCGTGTTATCTACGGGAGGAGGCTGTGTTGAGACACCCGAGGTTCGTGAAATTTTGCAAGCGCGTGGGTTGATTGTGTACATGGAGGTTTCGTTGCAAACACAATTGAATCGATTGAAGCGTGATAAAAAGCGTCCGTTATTGCAAGGAGAAAATCCTCAAGAAGTGCTCATGAAATTATGGGAAGAGCGCGAACCTATTTATGAAAACATTGCCGACCTTATCGTAGGAACAGATAATCGTTCTGTTCGTGATGTGTGTGATGATATTTTGAAATGGGTTCGAGAGGTATGATGCCTAGCTCATGAATTAGAATCATGTCTTTTGGTATAGCGATTCAATCACGCGATCGGCGTGCTGTGCAATAAACCCTGTGAAAAAATCATGCCACTGAAGCGCTTTTTCTTGAGACGTATTGCGAGCGTATCGCCAAATAAATTCAACGAAATCAGTTGCAATCATGACATCGCCATCAGCTAAGCGAACACATTGTAATGATCCAATCGTCGATCCTTGTTCAATGCCCACCGTTTCATCGCCTTTAATAGTGCGGCCTTGTTGATTTAATTTGAGGCATGTTTCTTCTTCAATAAATCGGTGAAAATCAGCCAAATTATGGAAATAATCCAATAAATGAATGGATAAAGTGAAATGATTGGGTTTGCGTCCAAATACCAATACCCAACTCAGTAATTCATTGAATTCGCGGACGGTGTGAAATTCATGAATGGTTGGTAAGGGCCAATCACGTCCTCCAAAATACAGGAGAAAAGCTTGCGATAATAATGCCTGGGCTTCTTCATTTCCTGAGTCAATGCGTTCAATTAATTTCTTCATGTAGGAAACAGGCGAGGCTGAGGCTTTGCTCGCATAACATTCAATAATTTTTTTTATTTCGAATGGTAATTCATCTAATCGAAAATCAGCGACAACCACTTGAGGGAGTGCTTCTTTTGCAAGTTGGTGTGCACTGTCTTCTTCTGCCATCCACAAAAAATCATTTTGTTTGTCAGCTAAATAATCGCGACCTTTTTCTTGATAACCTAACGTGGTAAAAATTTCTTGTAGCGTTGTTATGCCTGTATGGAATCCGGGAAGATCAATAATTGCAAAATGATCAAGCAAAAGAGTATGAATTTGTTTTTTTGCTAGAGCTTGTTCAATTAATTGGATTTGTGAAGAGGTTGCGCGATGCTGCTGCCATAATTGTTGAATGAGATGTTGGCGAAGTTGTTTTAGCATTTTTTCCTCGTAATAAAAGCGTGTTATCTTATTTTGCTAACTTATTGCGGTGAGTAATATATCATGCTTGATAAAAGAGCGAATAGCGGTGATGATGGCTTATCTTAGTTATGCATCATGATAGCAGTGAGGGTTGATCTGTGAAGCGAGCTAACCAATGGAAGTATGCCTTATTTTTTTTGCTGATATGGAATTGTTCAATACTGTTTGCTGAGACATGGTATCGAGGAGGCAGCGGGCCAAATGGGACAACACCTGAGCAGGATGGAACGATCACGCAATCTATTCAAAATACGATCGATGCATTCAAAAAATCCCGAAATTTAAAAACATTAGATGTGGATGTCTCTACCCAGAATGGGATTGTGTCACTCGCAGGAAGAGTAAATTCGCTCAGTCTCGCCCAATATCTAGTAAAAACAGCGGCGTTAACCGAAGGAGTCAGAGATGTTAATACTCGTTCTTTAGTAGTCGAAGAAGATAACCCGCGTATTGACGATATTTTGACGACGGAAAAAGTAAAATCGATAATAGATCGTGAAAAACTAGCTGATGGCGTTTCTGTTTCTGTGAAAACGATCAATGGTATTGTTTATTTGGAAGGATGGGTGAGTAGCCAAAAGCAATTGTCGACTGTTATTTCACGCGTGCAATCAATGGGTAGTGTCGCACGGGTCATTTCGATGTTGGTGATTAAGCCCGTCACTATTCAGAGAGATGAATAAGGCATATAAAAACCAACAATTAAACAGCCAATTATTTCTTTACTTTCTTAATGATGAGGCATACATTAGCAAAGTGTTTTACTTGTACGCTTAGTCAAATTCTTTCGTGCTGGTTTTCTTAACAATATGCTTAGCAATCTATATTTTCATAAACATTTCTGTCTTGCGAATTCTTCGGGTGTTTTGCTCATCTTATTTTTTCTTATGATGTGAATGAATAAGAAAGCAGGGCATATAGAAAAAGTTTTTAAAATGAAAAGGGTTTCGACGTTTGGGTTTTCTTTCGAGATAACCGAAGCGCAATGATGTTTAGTAATATTCATTTAAGGAGCGTTAGTATGAGTCAAATTCAAAAAAAATTATTTTTATCAGGTGTTTTGCTGTGTGGTTTACCAATGGCTAGCGGAATGGTTTTCGCGGCAAAGCCGATTAATCTTGCACATCAACCCATTTCATTATTGCATTCACTAATTGCATCACCTGCGAGTGCGGTCAATGCACTAACGGTGAAAGAAGTAAATCGTAGCGTTGATATCAATCAAACCATGCATGTTCGAATACAAGAAATGTACGCAGGTTATCCTGTGTGGGCGGGTGATGCAGTGATCCATGTTCCTCATGGAGAAAAAACACCGAAGTCATTAAAAGGAATGGTATCTGCTGCAGCGACTCAACAAGGTTTTATGAATGGAACTATTTATCAAAATCTCGATGCTGATTTAGCTAATGTATCTCCTTCGCTTTTTAGTCAAGCGCAAGCACAAAAAATAATGCAGCAAACAATGGATCATTATCAACGTCAAGTAAGTAAGGGAAGTACCATTTCAAATGGACGTCATGATGTGATCGTTTATATGGATGCGAATGATAAAGCGCATTGGGCATATAAAATTACTTTTGATGTTAAGCCAGCGAATACTTCTATCACACCATCAAGACCTGTTTATATTGTCGATGCAGTTTCATCGCAAATTTACAAGCAATGGGATGATATTAAAACAATTGCTCAGCGTTCCGATGTGCCTGGCGGCGGATGGGGTGGCAATAAAAAAATGGGTAAATTAGTTTATGATGGATTAAAGGACGATTTGGCAAAATTAGAAATGACAAGAGATGAAGAAAAATCAATTTGTTATTTAAAAAATGCAGATGTCACAGTGAGAAAATATAATAGCACAGATTCTGCGATGAGTTTTGAATGCAAATCGACTGACAAAGATCATAATGATATTTATTGGGATGCTGATTTTGATGCCGTGAATGACGGTTATTCACCTGCAAATGATGCGTTATCTGCTGGTATCGTGATTAAGCATATGTATCAAGATTGGTACGGTGTTCCTGTTCTTACTAACAGCGATGGCTCGCCCATGATGTTAGAAATGGTTGTGCATGTTCCCAATTATGATAATGCGTATTGGGATGGTAAACAGATGACGTTTGGCGATGGTTATTCAATGTTTTATCCGCTCACTTCATTAGGTGTCGGTGCTCATGAAATTAGCCACGGATTCACTGAACAACATTCTAATTTGGTTTATTCTGGACAATCCGGTGGTATGAATGAAGCGTTTTCGGACATGGCTGCGCAAGCTGCTGAATTTTATTCCTATGGAAAAAATAGCTGGCAAATTGGTCCCGAAATATTTAAAGCTGAAAATGAAGCATTACGTTATATGGATCAACCTAGCAAAGATTGTGGCGGCAAACAGCCGGGCAGTTGGTGTTCAATTGATGATGCGACGCAATATAATGATGGAATGGATCCACATTTTAGCAGTGGTGTTTATAATCGATTTTTCTATTTGCTAGGAACAACGGAAGGTTGGGATGCTAAAAAAGCATTCGATGTGATGGTCCAGGCAAATGCACACTACTGGACATCGGGTGCAACCTATTCGTCTGGCGCTTGTGGTGTTATTAGCGCAACACGAGATCTTAAGTTTAATGAAGAAGATGTCAAAAAAGCATTTGATGAGGTGAAAGTCAGCTATAAGGATTGCTAGTTCATCAATTTGTAAAAAAAAGCCCGGTTTATGTTGACGCATAGACCGGGCTTTGTTTTTAATATACGTCCGTGCTTTGAGTAGAATAGCGGGTGTAGTTCAATGGTAGAACGGGAGCTTCCCAAGCTCTTAGTGTGGGTTCGATTCCCATCACCCGCTTTATAACCGATTATTTTACGCGTGATAAAAGAGAAATCAGATGCGACTATTTCGAATTTCGGTAAGTGTTTTAGGGCTTTTCATTGTGGTTTGTTTTTTAACAGTTGCAGCATTAATCTTGTTTGTGAATCCCAATCAATTAAAGCCCGTGTTGGCGAAAGAAGTGATGAAGCAAACGGGATATCAGGTAGTCATCGATGGCAATCTTTCATGGTCTGTTTATCCACGATTAGGTGTTAAAATTATTCATATGACATTAACAGCGCCTCATGAATCTAAACCTTTTTTAGATTTACGTGGTGCCAAAATTGCAATGAGCTTATCTCAGATTTTATTGAATAAAAATAAATGGGAAGGGAAAATTTATATCGATCAAGTTCATTTGATGAACATGGATATCCAAAAGGTAAACACGTTTGTGTCATGGCAAAATCATTTATTAACATTGCAACCTATTAAGGCTTCCTTTTATCAGGGGTCATTGGAAGGTTATGCGCATGGTACGTCATTGACGGATGTGCCGCATTGGGATTGGGATATGCAAGCAAAGCATGTCGAATTGCAATCTTTATTGCAAGATGTGAATGGGGGAAATAGTCAATTTCGTTTTTCAGGGATGGGGCAATTTAAGCTGCAAGGCAGTACAGAAGGTAAAAATAAAAATGACCTTATCCAACAGTTAGCGGGAACGGTTGAATTTAGTTTGGATCAGGGTGTGGTTGAAGGTATCAATTTAAATTATTTGATACAAACAGCCGATGCGCTGATTAATAAGCAAGCGGTGACGTTGCCTACCATAGATGAAAATCATTCGCTGAATCAAACCACATTTGATCATCTGACGGGCACAGCGACTATTAAAGGCGGTGTGATTAAAACAAATGATTTAAATTTAATCGCACCTGATTTTACGACGAAGGGCCAAGGGGTGCTCACATTATCTTCGCAAGCGATAGATTTTCAATTGCAAATTAAGCCGCAGCGAAATGATAGTGATGCGACAAAAAAAGATTGGGAAATTCCGGTGAGTATCACTGGGAGTTTAAAACAACCTGATGTTCGGTTAGATATCAATCAAATTCAAAAAAAAGTAGTGGTAGAGCAAATTGAAAAAGTGAAAGAAAAAGTAAAAAACAAAGTGAAAGATAAAGCGCGGGACCTCATTGATGGTCGTGTTAAAGAGAAAGCCGCTGAATTGTTGAGAAATTTATTGGGAAATCAAGGTTGAAAATTATTACTCTTAATGTGAATGGTATTCGGTCGGCTGTAAAAAAAGGTTTTTTTGATTGGGTCATTCGTCAAGACGCGGATGTTATTTGTGTGCAAGAGTTAAAAGCGCAAGAAAATGATTTGCGGGAAATGATTTTTCATCCTGCAGGTTATCATGCTTATTTTCATTATGCAGAAAAGAAAGGGTATAGTGGTGTTGGTATTTATTCACGTCATCAACCCAAAAATGTCGTGACAGGATTGGGATTTGATCTTGCTGATCAAGAAGGGCGATATGTTGCAATCGAATTAGAAAAAATGTGGGTAGCGTCATTGTACATGCCTTCGGGGACATCGGGTGATGATCGTCAAGCAATGAAATTTCATTTTCTTGAACGTTATGGGAATTATCTTCAGCAACAAAATAAAGCTGATGAATTCGTTATTTGTGGTGATTGGAATATTGCGCATAAAGAAATTGATTTAAAGAATTGGCGATCGAATCAGAAAAATTCGGGTTTTTTACCAGAAGAGCGTGCTTGGATGGATCGATTGTTTAACGAATGGGGGTTTGTTGATGCATTTCGTGTGATCAATCAAGGGGCAGATCACTATACGTGGTGGTCAAATCGCGGACGTGCACGCGAAAAAAATGTGGGATGGCGAATTGATTATCAAGTTATTACATCGGGGCTAAAGGCGAGGGTTAGGTCTGCTGATATTTACACCGATGAGAAGTTTTCTGATCATGCTCCGCTCATTTTAGAATACGATATTTGAAGAGGGTTAAGTTACATCAGTACTTATGGGTGCTGAGCGATAATGTGTTGTTTTAACGATAGCTCATTTGTTTGCCAATGCGCTTTGTTTTGCTTGTTAAAATAATTAGTTATTGCTTATCACCAGCGGGTTCTTGTCTTTTTCTGTCATCTCTCAGGTATAATATTCTTATAAAAACAAAAGGAGCGGTTGGCATGCAAAAACATCAAGGACGGGTTGCATTTTTCTTGTCTATGCTATTTCTGTCAGTATCGGTTTCCTTTGCGCGAAGCAACCAGCCTCCTCTTCCCATGACTATTGATGCGCCAGGAGAAAAATTAATTTTAGTGGATCCGCGTGTGCATGCGTGGGGTGCGTATACGGCGGATGGGCAATTAGTGCGATGGGGGTTGGCAACGGCGGGTGCGAATTGGTGTAAAGATATCAAGCAGCCGTGTCGAACAAAAACAGGCGTTTTTCGGATTTATTCGATGGGAGATAGTGATTGCATATCAACACGCTTTCCTATTCCGCGGGGGGGTGCGCCGATGCCTTATTGTATGTACTTTAATGGTTTTCAAGCGTTGCACGGCTATCCTTCGGCTCATGTTGTTGCGGGCAATATTAGTCATGGCTGCGTGCGTTTACATGTGAGTGATGCAAAGTGGATTCGTTATCAATTTGCTGAAGGCCCGGATGATTCTAATTATTATCGTGGGACATTGGTGGTGATTAGGCCTTATTAAGTTATTCTGGATTTCGAAGATAAAATAAAATAGAGTTTGTCGATATTGAAAAATAATCAACCGCTATTTTATTTTAGAAAATTTGTGTGATGGAAGATGATTTTAAAAAGCGATATAAAAAAAATAATGGTAATAATGCTGTTTTTTTTATGCATGCAGAACGATGGGTTTGCAAAAAATTCTCACAAATCTCATGAACCAAAAAAAAGCAGTCATTCTTTTGCTCATGCAAATAAAAAAATAAAAAAAAGAATAGCGGTCCATCATCAGTCGGCGAATCGGATATCAATCAAAAAAAAGTTTCCGAAGAAAGAGCAGGCAGAAAAAAATAAGCCACATCATTTCTCAGAGCGTAGTTCAGAAAAATCAATTCCTCACATCATAGTACAAAAAAATAATGTTGCTATTTCAGCGCTGCCAACTTATTCACTTTCATCGATGGAAAAAAAGCTGGTTGATTTTGTTCGTAACACGATTGTTTCGTTGCGCTACAGTGTTTACAAATTAGGTGGGACTCGTGTCGATCCTTCGCGAGGAGTCTATGTTCTCGATTGTTCTGCTTATGTGGATCATATTTTGAAAGCGACCTATCCGCGAGCTTATTTGAGTTTGGTTTCATCGACAGGATCAGAAAAGCCTACTTCAAATGACTTTTATCACTATTTCGTGAATCTTTCTGATCGAGCGAGGCATTGGAATACGATTGATGAAGTTGAGCGATTGCGTCCTGGCGATATTTTGGTTTTTCGATATAAAAATTCGCTGGGTTATGAAAGGGGCGGCCATGTGATGATTGTAATGGATAAGCCCGTTCAAAAATCAGATGCCTTTTTAGTGCGCGTCACCGATTCCGCTGCTGCGGGGCATAGTCAGGATACTCGGCGGCCACGTGTTTCGGGAATAGGGATAGGGACTTTGCTGTTGAAAGTTCATCCCAAGACTTATCAGCCGTATGCCTATGCATGGAAAGTAGGTTCACGTTGGGAAAAAAATGTCGATTTTGCAATGGCAAGACCTGTTGATATGTGAGGTTGCTTGTTGATTGATAGGGCTAATTGTTGGCCCGTTCGGATTGTTTTGCATTCTTCCCTCCTCTAATAAACTCTTAATTTTACAATGCTACTATTATTGCTCATTAATAGTACAATTAGTAAAAAGAGGTGGTGAGAATGAAAAGATTAATGGTAATGGCAGTCATTTTTTTAACGATGTTTTGCGCGCCATGGGCTTTTGCGAAAGAGACTGCCAATATTAAGATTAATTTATCGGGCGTTCCGCAAGCAAATCGTTATTTTTTATGTGTTTACGGCGTTGGTTGTCTTAGCATACGAGCGGCAGCTGATGGCAAAGTTTATCGTGTTGATCATTCATTCAGAGTAGGTAGGTTGTTTGTGACGGATGTTGCGCGCGATTTGCGTTTGTATCGTCAGGGATACCCTTCTTCGTGTCATGTTAGAGTCAAGCGAGGTCAAACGATTACGATTTCTGGGCATATTATGGATGCTTGGCAAAATGTTCGTATTCAGCAATTGCGTTGTTCGGTGAACTAACCCCGTCTTTTTTTGTCTTAAAAAGGTAATCTTGATTAGGAACTATCTGCTTTTGCGGATAGTTCCTTAACTTGATGAAGAATGATAAAAAATTTTAAGAATAAAGTTGACATAACAAACTGAGGTAGTAGAATGCGCCTTCTCTGCTGATGAACGCAGACGAATCAAAAAGCTCTTTAAAAATTAGGCGAAAGAAAAGTGATATATGTGCGCGCTTACCTGAGAGGAAAGCGAAGGAATAAGTAGTTCATAGTTGATTGAAAGATTGAGTATGAACAAGCTGAGCGGATTAAAGAAGTGGAGAGTTTGATCCTGGCTCAGATTGAACGCTGGCGGCACGCCTAACACATGCAAGTCGAGCGGTAACAGGACATGTAGCAATACATGTTGCTGACGAGCGGCGGACGGGTGAGGAACACGTAGGAACATGTCCAGAAGAGGGGGATAACCAAGGGAAACTTTGGCTAATACCGCGTAAACTCGAGAGAGGAAAGCTGCCGCAAGGTGGCGCTTTAGGAGTGGCCTGCGTCCGATTAGCTAGTTGGTAAGGTAAAAGCTTACCAAGGCAATGATCGGTAACTGGTCTGAGAGGACGACCAGTCACACTGGGACTGAGACACGGC
>CAYTKY010000048.1:0-16331 GCA_964438435.1 uncultured Coxiellaceae bacterium
ATGAGCTTGTCTCTGGGTTTTAGAAATTAGTGTCTACTAAATTCGGGGCAGATCAAGCCTTAATATTACTAAGCTATCCTACTGACCAACAAAATAAGCAAAAAAATAGGTGAATGATCATGGCATTGCGAAAATCGATGGAAACACAAAATGATTCTTTAAAAATCAATGTAGATAATAGAGATTATTCCCTTGATAATGCTGAAAAAATAGAAAGACTTCTTCGCAGCGCCAACAAAATCAAGGGGGAATCCGTTGATATTCCTAATGCCAATTTACCTCTCTCAAAAAAATTGTCGGATCTAATTAAGCCTCTCACAGAAAAACTATATGAAGAATGCGCTAGCGGGAAATGCGATGGTGATCAATTAATGGATTTCATTTTCCTACTTGAAAAAGCTTATAAAATAGCAAAAATCAAAAATATCTCAAATCTCAATGATCATTTATCCTGGACTGACGTCATTCGATCAGATCGAAACGCTAAAGATAAAGACACAAAACCCGATGATATTCGTTTTGCATTGATCAATTTTATTCAAGATGGGAATATAAAAAATTTAAATCAAGAACTTGAAAAAATAACAGAAAAATCGAATCGTATTTTTTCAGAAAAAATATCGGGCTTCATTAAAGAAAGATACGAACTCAAATCGACGATAGAAAATAAAAAAACAGATTTTCAAGAAGAAATTGCAAATGAAATAAAAAAAAGAAATAAATCCGATACCCCTATCGATTTCGTTACCCAGTTATTGTTCAAACATTTAAACTATCTTCATACACATGAAAGACTCAATATTCTTTTTGACACGGAGTTCGATAAGCATGATATCATTTTTTTTGATAAAATTTTATCTGATATTAATAAACGATTTTTCACAAAAAAAGAAACCATCGAGTCAATCCTTTCGATACAAACTTTAACAAAAAAGATCGCTGACACTGATAAAAATACTGAAATTGGATTAAAAAACATCATTAATGCTAAAGTGAAGGACATCATCTCCATCATAGCAAACTCGAATTACAACAAGAAAAACGAAGAAGAAATAAAAAAAACCATCGAATCTTCTTTCGGGACTGGCTTCACTCATTTGATTGCTTTTCTTAAAGAATTCAAAAAAAACCTAAAAGAAGAACAAAAAGCGAAAAAGCATTCTGAAAAAAAAGAAAAACACCCGAAAAGTGATGCCGAAAAACTCTCTTCAAACAACCTCGTGACAAATCAAAAGGAAAAGGAAAAGGAAAAGGAGCTTACTTTTGATTCGAAAACAAAAGCGATATCTAATCCAAAAATTTGCAATGCCTCAATGTTTTCACTTAACTCATCTCCCAAAAAAGGCATCGTAGACGAGTTGAGCGCATTAAGCCGGCTAGATGAGTATTCTTCAGATGGAGACACATCCTCTCTTGAAATATTGACCACACCTAGGCCGCGAAAAAAATCTTAAGGTGTCAAATTCAAACCATCAGCAATCTTTTTGAGAGCATCGATTTGCAGAATTTTGATTTTCTTATTCTTTATGGAAATCATTTTGTTTTGTTGGAATCGCGTGAAAATACGACTAACCGTTTCTGCCGTTAATCGCAGATAATTCGCGATATCCTGACGCGACATAGGTAATTCAAATTCGTCACGCCTATGGTTACGATGTAATCGCAGAGATAAATCTAATAATAAGCAAGCCAATTTACGATCAGCTTTGGTAGAGGTTAAATAAGAACCCATACTTAATTGCGAACTAATCAAATATAAGATGTGTCGTTGCAATTCAGGATTGCTTTCTAAGCAAGATAAAAAATCCTGGTAGTCCAACATACACACTTGCACTTCCGTTAATGCTATCGCTGAAAAATGATAATACCCTAAATAAATAGCATCATAAGCTAATATCTCCCCGGCAAAATACAGCCCACGAATCACTTCGGTGCCATCAGGTTCAGACTGAACTGCTTTAAGCGAACCTTTTTCAATTGCATATAAATATTGAAAATGACTATCGGATGAAAAGAGCCGCTCGTTTTTTTTAATAATAAATCTGCGTTTAACAGGTAAACTATTAGACTGAAATTTTTGTTTCAATTTTTCGTTATTAAAGCAAAAAGGAGTTAAATCACACCCCAAGCATGTTGATTGATTAATGCGCGATACTCGCATAAAGCTCTCCGGCTTTTTTCTAACGATAAAACACTAATTTACCTGAAACAATATGATTATCCAAATAGCATTTCTTGATCTAGATCAATGAATTTTAGCATGACTCTCATTATGCTATGCGACATGACGATAAGTGGTGAATCACAAATTAGTGGTGATAATAAAAATACACTTTCTTTATAAAAAAAGAATTTTCAATTAGATAGACGTATACACGATACAAAATTTATTTTGATTTTGATCGCTAAACAGTCTTTGGAGTTGGGTTTTCCATGAAAAAAAATATTCGGATCGTATTTTTATTAAGCGTTTTTTTATTTCTAAGCGGCTGTCATTTTTCAGTCCTTCACCCCAAAGGAATTATTTCAGTAGAAGAAATTAACATTTTACTGATTTCCGCTGCCTTGATGTTAATTGTAGTTATCCCCGTGATTATTCTAACAATATTTTTTTCATGGCGATATCGAGAAGGTAATCTAAAAGCAACTTATTCACCTGAATGGGCACACAGTACTGTTTTGGAAGTTATCTGGTGGTCGATCCCCTGCCTCATTATCCTTATCCTAGCGATCATCACTTGGCGCAGCTCACACTCGCTCGACCCTTATCGCCCTATTAAACAGCACAGCCAATATCAGCCTCTCACGATTCAAGTCATTGCCCTGGAGTGGAAATGGTTGTTTATTTACCCTGAACAACATATTGCAACGATTAACTACGTAAGCTTTCCTGTTGACGTACCTATTCGATTCGAAATCACCTCAGAAGGTCCAATGAATTCATTTTTAATTCCACAATTAGCCGGACAAATTTACGCGATGGCCGGAATGAAATCAAAATTACATTTAATCGCGAACGACATTGGAGACTATGAAGGATTTTCTGCAAACTTTAGTGGCAAAGGGTTTTCAGGAATGAAATTTATTGCACACGTCTCCACACAAAAAGCATTTGAAGAATGGGTGAAAACTGTTAAACAAACAACCGTTACGCTTGATAAAACCCGATACGCTCAATTGATGTTACCGAGTGAAAACGATTCGGTAACTTATTTTTCTTCTGTGGACAACCAGTTATTTAATACATCTATTATGAAATCCATGATGCCAATGAAATAAATTGACGCATCATGCAAAAAGTTAACACGAGGAAGCACTGAAAATGACACAAACATTTTTACTTGGAAACCTCACATGGCAGGCTATTCCATTTCATAATCCTATCATTATGGGTGGTGGCATCTTTATGGGGATCGTCTCGCTATTCATTTTAGGTAGTATCACTTATTTTAAAAAATGGACATGGCTATGGACAGAATGGCTGACATCCGTTGATCACAAAAAAATCGGCATTATGTACATCCTATTAGCATTTATTATGCTAGTACGAGGTTTTATTGATGCGATCATGATGCGTTTACAATTAGTATTGTCGGTCGGTGATTCTACCGGTTATTTACCACCCGAGCATTACAACCAAATATTTACTGCACACGGCGTCATTATGATTTTCTTCATGGCGATGCCCTTTATGTTTGGACTCATTAACATCGTGTTGCCTTTGCAAATTGGTGCGCGTGATGTTGCTTTCCCTTACTTAAACTCACTCAGCTTATGGTTAGCGGTAGCGGGTGCATCGTTAATTAATATCTCACTGATTATTGGTGATTTTGCGGCAACCGGTTGGCTTGCCTATCCGCCTTTATCTGAGCTTGCTTACAGCCCTGGTGTAGGCGTTGATTATTATATCTGGGCGTTGCAAATTTCAGGGGTGGGATCCTTGCTTTCTGCCGTTAATTTTGTCGTAACAATTTTAAAAATGCGTTGCCCCGGCATGACACTCATGCGCATGCCTATTTTTGTCTGGACGGTCCTTTGCTCAATGATTCTTGTTTTATTAGCATTTCCCGTATTAACAGCAACACTCGCGATGTTGTCACTGGATCGCTATCTTGGAATGCATTTCTTCACCGCCGATTTTGGCGGCAATGCCATGATGTATATCAATTTAATTTGGATATGGGGACATCCCGAAGTTTATATTTTGATTTTACCTGCATTTGGTATTTACTCTGAAGTCGTCGCAACTTTTTCTAAAAAATATTTATTTGGCTACACCACCATGGTATGGGCAACAGCCTGTATTACTGTCCTTTCTTTCATTGTCTGGTTGCATCATTTTTTCACGATGGGTGCGGGTGCCAATGTGAACGCATTTTTTGGTATTGCAACCATGGTAATTGCGATTCCAACCGGTGTGAAAATATTTAATTGGTTATTCACGATGTATCGTGGACGCATTACATTTACGACGCCCATGTTATGGACCGTAGGGTTTATCACCACTTTCGTTTTTGGTGGCATGACAGGCGTTATGATGGCTATTCCTGCCATTGATTTTCAAGTGCACAACAGTCTCTTTTTAATTGCACATTTCCACAATGCCATCATCGGTGGCGTGGTATTTGGTTATTTGGCTGGTTTAACCTACTGGTTCCCCAAAGCGTTTGGCATCAAGCTAAATGAAACGCTAGGTAAGTGCGCATTTTGGTGCTGGATTATTGGTTTTTACACCGCATTTCTCCCGCTTTATGCACTTGGATTTATGGGCATGACAAGACGTCTCAGTCATTATGACGCGTCGACCGGTTGGCGCCCTTTGTTAATTGTTGCTGCCATTGGCGCTTGCATCATTGCCTGCGGTGTTATTTTTCAAGTATTACAATTACTGGTCAGTATACGCCATCATCGTCATTACCGTGATACAACAGGAGATGCTTGGGGCGGTCGCACACTGGAATGGTCCATCCCCTCACCTCCGCCTGTCTATAATTTTGCTGTTATTCCAACCGTCACAGGACGTGATGCCTTTTGGATAACAAAACAACAAGAGAAAAAAACAGCTAATGCAATTAGCTATGAAGATATTCATATGCCAAAAAATACCGCAGTTGGTTTTGTGATTGGCATCTTGGCTAGTATGTTTGCTTTTGCTTGTACGTGGCATATCGTTTGGCTAGTCATAGCAAGCTTCGTTGCGATTCTTGCTGCAGTCATCATCCGTACATGTGATTCAGAAACCGAATACTATATTAAAGCCAATGAAGTTTTACGCTTAGAAAGCCATACCATTTCCTAATTGATGATGACAGGTAACTTTATGACAAATGCAACAACCATCAACAACCATGCATCAGATGAACGAGATGTATTTGGATTTTGGATTTACATTTTAACAGACTGCATTTTGTTTTCTTGTCTGTTTGCAACTTATGTTGTGTTATATAAAAATGTTTATGGTGGACCGGGAGTCAAAGAATTAACAAACCTTCCCTACGTGCTAGCTGAAACAATTGCATTGCTTGCCAGTAGTTTTACGTATGGCATGACAATACTGTCGCTCTACAAACATTCGCTGAGTAAAATTTTATGGTGGCTAGGCATCACCTTTTTATTAGGGCTTGTCTTTATCAACCTTGAAGTCCGTGAATTCATCAGCTTATATCAGGAAGGACATAGCTGGCAAAGCAGCGCGGCTTTATCAGCTTTTTTCACTTTGGTAGGTACGCATGGCTTGCATGTTTGTTTTGGATTATTCACGATGCTCGTATTAATGTGTCAGCTTTTCGCTCAAGGTATCACTTCCAACATGAAGCGACGCTTAACATACCTCGGAATTTTTTGGGCATTTTTAGATATCATTTGGATATTTGTTTTTACAATCGTCTACCTTATGGGGTCAATCTGATATGATTAATAAACATGACACAGGCTTAGAATTTGGTAATTCAGTAAAAACACTCACTGGTTACGTAATCGGATTGATTGGTTCTCTTTTGTTGACCTTAGCTGCATTTGCCGTCGAGTCAATGAAGATGGTGAGTAACACAAACATCTATCTGATACTCTCCATTCTCGCGGTTCTGCAATTAATATTGCAAGCTATTTGCTTCTTACGTTTAAATGCATCTCCCGCAGGCCGCTGGAATTTATTCCCCTTTTTATTCACATTACTCATCATCACTTTTTTAGTCGGCGGATCGCTTTGGATTATGTATAATTTGAATTACAACATGCTTTGATATTCATTTTCAGTATTTTATTTTTCTGTCTCAACATGTTGCAACTCATAATGCTCAAAGAATGCTGGAATTTTTTCTGCTTCCAAAGGACGGCTGATATAATAACCCTGGAATTGATCACACCCCAGTTGCGACAATAAATTGTATTGTTCTTCAGACTCAATGCCTTCCGCTATCACTTTTATATTAAGATTTTTTGATAACGCGATCATGGCCGCAACTAATTCATGATGCTGAAAATTTGTCAGGATATCTTTAACAAACTCGCGTGCGATTTTAATATAAGCTACTTTAAAGAGATTCAAAAAATTTAAAGAAGAATAACCTGTTCCAAAATTATCAATAATGATTTGGATACCATGCTCTTTGAGTCTCCCTATTATTTTCATCGAATATTCTGGATCTTGCATAATGAGACTTTCATTGATTTCAATTTCAACATAATAAGGAGGAAAGTGAATTTCGTTAAGAATACGCAACATATTATCGACAAAATCAGTTTGTAAATAATATCGAGTTGAAATATTGATCGTTACTTTTAGAGGTAATTCTTGCGTTTTATTCCAAAGTGAAGCTTGTTCACCCGCCGTACGCATAATCCAATCGCCCAATTGATTGATAATCCCCATTTCTTCCGCTAAAGGAATAATTTTTGATGGTGAAATATCTCCATACTGTTGGTTTTTCCATCTTAAAAGTGCTTCAAATCCAGCAATGCGATTACTAGCATCTATCTTTGGTAAATAAGTTAAATAAAATTCTTTGTTTTTAACAGCGAGTTGCAATGCATTTTTGAACATCATTTTTTCATGTATTTCTTTGTTCATGTCAGGTGTGCAAAATTGATAATTATTACGACCTTTTTCTTTTGCCTTGTATAAAGCTAAATCTGCACTCTTAATTAATGCTTGATAATCCATTCCATCTGATGGATAAAAACTAATCCCCATGCTCGCTGTGATAAACAATTCATGCTCTTTCACTTTGATGGGTTTCAATAAAATAGTTAGTATTTTTTCAGCAAAAGCAGCAGCTAGTTCAGGATTATCTGTACCATGCAACACTAAAATAAATTCATCACCACCCAATCGGGCGGCAATATCCGTTTTCCTAATACTATTTCTTAATCGATCACCCACAATTTTTAATAATTCATCGCCAGCATCATGCCCGAGCGAATCATTAATATGCTTAAAATGATCCAAATCAATAAAAAAGACAGCAAATCGCTGCTGATTGCGTAATGCTGATGAAATAGATAAATCTAAACTATGTTCTAATTGGTTTCTATTCACTAATCCTGTCAATGTATCATAATATGCCTTGAAAGATAGCTCCTCTTCCTCTTTCTTTTTGTCATTAATATCTTGAATTTGCGCGATATAATAGAGTGGAATTCCTTGTTCATTCCGAATAACTGACCCGGTTAAGGATACCCACGTCGTTGCTTTATCCTTTCGAATATAGCGTTTTTCCATTTGATAAAATGACATTTCCCCATCAAATAACTGCTTGATATACTCAAGATCAGCTTGCAAGTCATCAGGATGCGTAATAGTTTGAAAATCCATTTGCAACATCTCTGATTCATCGTATCCAACAATGCGACATAGCGCTTGATTGACTTTAAGCCAACGACCTTCCAGCGAAACCAAAGCAACACCCATCGGAGAATAATCAAAAGCCAAACGAAACCGTGCTTCACTTTCTATTAGCTTTTCTTCCACCGCTTTTCTTTCTGATATATCAGTCATCATTCCTATAAATTTACATTCATTTTTTATTTTCACTTCTGTGATGACAAGCTCAATTGGAAATTGTTCATTGTTTTTTCGCAATCCTCGAACGATCATGCTATGTTTGCCGATAATACTTGAATCATTCGTTTTTAAATATCGACTCATTCCTACGTGATGTTTTTCTCGCAAATCAGGAGGAATCAGTATCTCTAAATTTTTTCCCAATATGTCTGTTTCAGAATACCCAAACATTTTAGTAGCGGTTGCATTAAATGATTCAATTGTGCCTTTTGCATCAATAGTAACCATTCCTTCACCTGCATGATTAAAAATTGCTTTTAAATAATTACGATTTTCAACAGCCTCTTTTTTCGCAATAACAATCTCATTGATTAATGGCGATACTTGCCAATAGAGCAACAGCACGCCGATGCTAATTGTTATCGCTAAAATAAGCGCAATAAATTCTATTTGACTTCCTACAGATTGAGCAGCAATTGTAAAACCTGATAAACAAGCAATACCATTAACGCTAATTAAAATCATTGCACTCAATACAATGATTCGATTCCCTTCATTTTCTTTATATAGCATCAAAAAACCATGGCTGTTACGCCATACCATCCATAAAGCAGCGCCAAGCACGCTCACCCCAATCGATGTATGAATAGCCATTCGAGTGTATTGATACCAGCTATAGAGAAATTCCAGCTTCAATAAATATCCAATTAAAGCGGATATGCCAAGAAGCATAATAGAAAAAATGATTATCTGAACAAATAAGGAAATAATTTTTTTATGTGCGTATGGAAATATAACAAAACATAAACCCGTCAATACAAAAGCAACACTGGTATTAACTGCCATTCGCCCTGGATATGGATTTTGATCAAACAACCAAACTTTAACGAAAAATTGGTCGATACCGAATGAGTGACCAAACAAATACTCAAACAATGTTAATCCGGCTATTGTCAAAATCAGCATGCCAAAAATCGTATAAATTCGATTTTGATAATCTGGTTTATTTTGCGATAGATATATTCCTAAACCCGATAATATAAAACACAAAGCGGTATTGAACACCATGTTAATATATCCGGGTATCACTGAAATTAAGCTAGGCAGGTGAAAATACCATCCTAGAATAGCCAGCAAACCTAGGCCGACAAGCAACAACCCGAGTACACTTGGAAATAAAGTCCTTTTTATTGCCACTGAACCTCCATGTAACCTCTCTTGTCTGGAGTCGAGGAGGATCGAACTCCCGACCTTCGCATTGCGAACGCGACGCTCTCCCAGCTGAGCTACGACCCCAATCCTTTTACCGTGAAAGAAATCATATTATGTATTTTTAAGAAACGCTAGTTCAGCATCCGTTGACTGACGACCCAAAATTTGATTACGCTGCGGAAAACGACCAAATTCTTTAATCACGCGAAAATGTGCATAAGCATAAGCAAGAAATAATTGATAAATTTGCGTGGTTTCACTCATTGATAATGAAACTAATGATTGATACAACCGTATCGATTTTTCTTGTGTGTCTGAATCTTCTGAATGCACTAATGGCATATAAAAAAATACGCGTTCGATTAATGTCAGCGACTGATCCATTTTTTCTCGCAATCCTTCAACGCATAACTGCTGAGCTTGTTGATCACATGAAAAAGCAAGCGCTGAACGTCGATGAATATAACGAGAAAATTGATCTAACAAAATAATCAGTGCCAAACGTCCGCGTGGCGTTTTTTCCCAATCTGTTAATTTTCCAGCAATAGCCTCTTCATATTCTTTATTAAAAACTTGTAACAGTTGTTGCTTAATTGCTTCATTTTCACCAAACCATAAATTAGTGCGATCACTATTAGGAAGATCCGCTGATCCTAAATGACCAAACCAAAAATTAAGTAATTCATGAATTTTATCTGTCATGGTCCAGCCTTTATATTTGTTATTTATTTTAAGGATAACATATTTATATTTGTTATTCTTTGATCAAAACAGGCGTCTTTGCTGGTATTTTATCGAATAATTCAATGATATCTTGATTATGCATACGCACACAACCCCTTGACCCGGGAATACCCATCACCACATCATCCGGTGTACCGTGAATATAAATTTTTCTGCGCATACTATCGACTGAACCTAACCGATTTTTTTTTAACTCTAGTCCGCTCAACCACAAAATACGCGTTAAAATCCAATCCCGTTCAGGAAATTGTTTTCGTAATTCAGGTGTGTAAATTTCGCCCGTTGGTCTTCGACGAATAAATACGGTATTAATGGGAAGATCGGCGCCAATTTTTGATCGAATTATATGCCAACCACGTGGTGTTTGTTCACTACCATATTTTTCCCCCACGCCCTTCTTGGCTGTGGATACAACATATTCCTTCAATAAACTATCTTCATCCCAGACTTGCAATTTTTGCAAACTAATATCAATTTCCAACCTTATCATTTAGTTTCTCTCTATTAAGTCATTACCACAGTATACAACAATGCATTAAGATCAATAGACTTGAAATTCCGCTTTCTTTCAGTACACTGACTATTCCGATTCATGATCATCCATAACAAAAACATTTTTTCTTGGAGACTTAACGTGATAAGAATTTTAATGTGTCGCCCGGATTATTATGGCATTGAATATGCTATCAATCCTTGGATGGATGTTACAAAAAAAGCGAATCATCTACTTGCATTAAAACAATGGGAATCACTTTATCAAATACTTCTTAAATGTGGCGCAGAAATTGATTTAGTTTCACCTGCGACAGGTTGGCCTGATATGGTTTTTACAGCTAACGCGGGTTTATTTTATAAAAATAAAATTTTACTTTCTCATTTCAAATATAAAGAACGACAAGGTGAATTACCTTACTTTCAAGCATGGTTTGAGAAATCAGGTTTTGATATTGCTAATCACATCAAAAATGATACGCCTTATTTTGAAGGAGCAGGCGATGCGCTATTAGCAGGAGATCAATTGTTTGTAGGATATGGATTTCGATCAGAACATCGTTTTTATAAGCAAGAATCTTTATTCAATCACCATCCTTTAATTGAATGCGAATTGGTTAATCCTCATTATTATCATTTGGACACTTGTTTTTGTCCTCTCAATGAAACGTTAGCCATTTGGTATCCTGCGGCTTTTTCACTTGAATCGCAAAAAAAAATCGCTGCCGCTATTGAATTAATCGATGTAAATGATGAAGAAGCGAAAAAATTTGCTTGCAACGCTGTTGTCTTAGATAACAATATTATTTTACCCACTGGTTGCCCGAAAATTTCTGCTGAATTAGAAAAAAGAGGTTTAACTATTCACGCACAAGAAATGAGTGAATATTTAAAAGCAGGCGGTGCTTGTAAATGTTTAACATTACGCATTAATTAAATTAAACGAGGAAAAAATGAATTTAGAAAAAATAAAAACTTTTGTTAATCAAACGTGGGATGAAAATATTATTCCAACACTCATGGAATACATAAAAATCCCCAATAAATCGCCGCAATTTGATCCTGATTGGCGTGCTCATGGTTACATGAATCAGGCTGTGACCTTATTATCTAATTGGTGCAAGACGCACGCCATTAAAAATATGACACTCGATGTTATTCAATTAGAAGATCGCACACCCGTTATATTTATTGATATTCCTGGCCAATGCGATGAAACGATTTTGCTTTATGGTCATCTTGATAAACAACCGGAAATGAGTGGATGGGATGAAAATTTACATCCATGGAAACCCGTGCTACATGATAATAAATTATACGGGCGTGGTGGCGCAGATGATGGTTACGCTCTTTTTGCCTCACTCACTGCGATTAAAGCGTTACAGGAACAGCAAATCCCGCATGCTCGATGTGTCATTTTAATTGAAGCTTGCGAAGAAAGCGGCAGCTTTGATTTGCCTTATTATGTTGATGCACTCAAAGAACGTATTAGTCAACCTAATCTAGTGATTTGCTTAGATTCAGGTTGTGGCAACTACGATCAATTATGGCTAACGACTTCATTACGTGGATTAGCAGGCGGTATTTTACGCGTTGATGTATTAAAGCAAGGGGTGCATTCTGGATCAGGTAGCGGTATTGCGCCCTCACCTTTTCGTATTTTGCGACAATTATTAAATCGCATCGAAAATGAAATGACCGGCGATATTATTTTAGAAAATTTACATGTCGATATTCCCGTTGGACGCAGCAAACAAGCCGAACAAGCAGCTGCCGTATTAGGTCAATCTGTTTTTGAAGATTTACCTTTTGTCTCTGGTGTCAAACCAGAATCATCCATGACGTCAGAATTAATTTTACGTCGGACATGGAAGCCGGCCCTTTCTGTAACGGGTTGCGATGGCATCCCCCCTATTCAAAATGCAGGCAATGTCACACTTCCTTTTATTTCCTTAAAATTATCCATGCGATTAGCGCCAACTTGTGATCCTCACACCGCGACGCAAACATTAAAAACCATTTTAGAAAAAGATCCGCCGCATCATGCAAAAGTTGAATTTCTTATTAATGAAGAAAGTGCTGGTTGGAATGCACCTGCAGAAGAAGCTTGGCTAGCGCAATCGGCGAATCAAGCTTCCCGTGAATTTTTCGGAAAAGACGCTGTTTATATGGGGGAAGGCGGCACGATTCCTTTCATGGGGATGCTCGGAAAAAAATTCCCTCAAGCACAATTTGTGATTACTGGCTTATTAGGCCCCGGTTCTAATGCACATGGACCCAATGAATTTTTACATATTCCCATGGGAAAAAAATTAACGGCTTGTATTGCACATATTATTGCAGATCATTACAAACGAAAAAAATAATTTAAATATTGCGTAACTACTCACTCGTCGTTGCGAGGAGCGTTTTTTGCGACGAAGCAATCCATAAGAATGCTAACTGGATTGCTTCAACCCGCAAAAAACGCGGGTTTCGCAATGACGCCGGGTGAGTAGTTACAATATTGCTAAGTAAGCCCCCATATAAAATACACATTCTTGAAAATTAAATCGCCATAAAAAAGGGTCGCAATCAATGCGACCCTTCTGTTTTGATTCATTTCAATAATAGCCAACATTCAGTTAACAATTCTGTTTCTGCTACTTCATGGACAAAATTGTAGTAACAGAAAATACAGGGTAACTCTGCTAACTCTTCACCTGATTGAGGTAACCAATCGCGATATAAAGCATATACAGTGTCACCGATGTTGTCATGCGAACCTTTATGCACTGCAACTGCATAACGTCCTGCAGGTAATTGTTTTTCAATTATCTCTCCTTTTAGCGATAACTGCTCCGGCACAGTAACGCCTAAATCAAAACGAAATTCATTTGGAGGCGTAATTTTTGGATCATCATAAGCAAATCCAAACGCCTCACCTGCTTGCAGTTTTAATCCAGCTGATTGACTTTTTATCCAGTCAATCAATTTATTGAAGCTACAAACCAATAGATTAAGATCACCGCGATGTTCCACTACAGCTAAACGTCTGGCGTGTATGCTTTTAATAGTTACGTTCATTGGAATTTCACCTCGTTGTTGCAATAAATACGATGGTTCATCCCATGCTGACCAATTAGATTCGCGCCTAAATTCACTTGGACTTAAACCACAAGTTTGTTTAAATACACGTGAAAACGCTTCGTGCGATTCAAACCCTGCATCAATTGCAATGTTAATAATAGATTGATCTTTATTGATCGCCAGCTGATAGGCGGCACGCTTTAAGCGCAGCCAACGTATATACTGTTGCAAAGACAATCCGGTATAAGCGGTAAATATTCGATGAAAATGATACTTAGAAAAACACGCAACATCGCTCAGTTGAGATAAAGTGAGTTTTTCGTCAAAATGCTTGCCGATATACTCGATCACTTTATTTACTTGAAGTTGATAATTCATGTTAAGCACCATACATCAATAATTTACAAAACGAGGATAATGTTTTTAAAGGATAGTTATTTGATCATTTTTGCTATATTTCAATATTCGCAGTTATGAAAACCATAATTCGCATTTTAACTATCATTCGTTAAAAATGAATTTTTAACCCTTCAATTGCGTTTTTTACAAGCAATGATAAATTGCCTCAATGGAATACTTATTTGTCTGTGTCGTTGAAATTCTGGCGTGAATTTCGCCTCATCACATGCCATGATCAAACGATATTTTCCTAAGGCTTCATAAATAAAAAATAGCATATTGGCTATTTCAAAAGCATCTGACGTGTTTGATTCAATTTTCTCGAATTTTTCAAGATATGCATTTTTGATCCGTTGATATCTTCCATCTTCATCTTTCAATGCATGATGTTTTTTCATGACATACAAACAATTTATTAGCGAAAAAAATGGGTGTGAAATCGAAATTTCGCCCAAATCAATGATAGTGATACTTTGTAAGGTTTCGTCAACGAGATTATTATTGTCATTAAAATCAGGTTGAACAATAGTTTGTTTAATAGAGTAGCTTGATAACCTTTCACATTCGTTGACAACCTGCGGAATCATCTCATCTAGTTCAGTAATTTCTATTTCTGTTAATCCACCCGCAAGCAACATTTCTTTTTTAGAAAGCAATTCTTTGTATAAATCAGGAATTTTATCCAATCTCCAATCTGGCACACCCAAATCAAGAAAAATACCCACATAATCACCAGTCGCAATCTGTAGTGATGTAAATTGGTCTATTGCTTTGAAAAGTAATAGTTCATCGAATTTCTGTTTAAGGATACTTCTTAATGGTTTCCCTGCATCTTTCATTAAAAAACAATTTAATTCAGCATTCTTTGCGATAATAGTTGGAACTGAAGCATTAAATTGATCTCGCAAAACTTGAATGATGATTGCCTCCAATGCAATCATCTTGGGTGTTTGCTTTAAATAAATATAACCATCTGATGTTTCAAAACGTATGACATAAGACCAAGGTGTTTCTTGTATGATTTCTGGCAGACTGCTTTTAAGTATATATCCATGAGAAGAAAGATAACGAGATCCCCATTCGATAATTTCTTTATTTATATTATTTTTTCCTGTCGCAGATTCATTTGTCATCTTATTGATTTACTCATTTTTATTTATAAAACGAGAAAATAACGAACACTTTGCTTTTAAAAGTAAAGCGTTTGTTTTTATTTATCAACAGATTTCGGTATTAATCTTTACTTTTAGGCTCGAGATGGCTTTTGCAAATAGGATTGATTCACAAACCAAATACCCACCGTAGCAATCAATCCGCCAATAATAGAAATCCACATTAATGTTTCACCTAAATATAACCAACCTAATAAGGTTGCTATAAAAGGAGTGAAGTATAAAAAACTAGCTGCACGCGAAACGGGAATTTGAGAAATGATATAGCTCCACGCAATATAACCCAATGCCGCCGGGAAAATACCTAAATAAATAACCATTGCGGTTGCTTTAAATGATGCATGCAATAAATCGGTTTCTAATCGTCCATAATAAAGTGATAACAATAATGTCCCGCCCCAAATAATATAAGTGGTCACTTCGATTGCATGATACTTTTTTAGAAAAGGTTTTTGCATCACGGAATAAGCGCTACCAACCAACATAGCAATTAAAATATAGCTCACACTTTTATCCCATTTAAATTCGCCGAGCTCGCCAAATGTAATGACACCCACCCCAATCATGCTAATCATAAATCCAATTATGCATCGCCAAGTTAATCGCTCTTCTAAAAATAAAATAGCAAAAATAGCGGTCATGACCGGTGCCTGACAAATAATAAAACTGGCTGTGCCTGATGAAACAGATAATTCCCCATAATTCAACATCAAATTGTAGATACCAATACCCATCGCGCCAATGCCCAGTAAAATACTAGCATCTCTTAGCGACAAACACCGACGTTGAGGCAAGCGAAAATAAACAATACCCATGCAAACTGATACGATCATATATCGCAACAATGCTAATCCCTCAGGTGAATAATCTTGTAATCCCGCACGAATACCCACAAAAGCAGATGCCCATAAAAAGATCGTCAGTAATACCGCTATTTTTGTTTTCAATGACAACATAAAAAATCTTCTCGTTTAAAAAAACTTGGCTCTCTAATTTTTGCTATAATCAAGGTACTTATTTTTTGTAATGGCTCGTCGGGCTCCGCCCTCCTGCGCTTCACTTCCAAAAAATAAGTACCTTGATTATAGCAAAAATTAGAGAGCCAAAAATTCCCGCTTTATCGGCAGGAATTTTTATTTTCTTATTTTAATTCTGAGCGTGAAGAAATATTTCTATTCTTTACCTTCTCTTCATTTTCATAAAAATTAATAATCATCATCACCCGTCGCCGTATCAGGGGA
>CAYTKY010000049.1:0-16289 GCA_964438435.1 uncultured Coxiellaceae bacterium
GCCTATTAAACCGATAGAGACGTGAGCAGTCAAGCAGAAAGATGGATATTTTATGATGTCATCGGTATATAGCCAGAAGGTTTTTCGCTACCTTCGCCAAAAAGGAATTTTTCCATCTCTTGCAGTAAGAAAGTGCGAGCTTTAGGATCAATCATGCTCAAGCGATATTCATTAATCAGCATGGTTTGATGATGAAGCCACATTTGCCAAGCTTCTTTCGAGATGTGTTCATAAATTTGATGACCCAACTCGTTGGGGATAGGGGGTGCTGTCAGCCCTTCCGCTTCTTTTTTTAATTTTAAGCAGTGAATCATGCGCATGGTAATTCTCTTAGCAAAGATTGAACAGGCTTAGGCAAGCCAATTTTATTCGGATGCTGAAGGTTATACCAAATTTGTGAAGCCGCTGTCATGGTTTTTGTTGAAAGACGGTCGGCGTCAATCAAGATGGGAAAAATATCCACGTGATAATGCGAAAAAGTATGTCGAAATGCAGGAAGTGTTTGATAATGTTTAACGCTTAATTGCCACTGTTCCTGACAAAAGCTAACAATAGCTTGTTTTTCAGGTTTCCCTGCCATTTCTGGTAAACTCCAAAGGCCTCCCCAGATTCCATTGTTAGGCCGTTTTTGTAAATAAATGTGATGATCTTTTTTTAAAATAATAAACGTCGCTCTCCGAACAGGGATTTTTTTTGTTACCTTTTTTCTGGGTAAAAGAGAAGCGATATTTTGTTGATGTGCAACACAATGCCGCACAAAAGGACATTGCAAACACGATGGTTTGCTACGTGTGCAAAGTGTTGCACCGAGATCCATGATGGCTTGTGTGTAATCGGCAGTGCGTTTTGTCGGTGTCAAGGTTTCAGCTAATTGCCACAAATGATTTTCAATTTTTTTTTCATTGATGGGATCAGTAATGCCATAAAAGCGTGCTAGTACGCGTTTCACATTACCATCTAAAATAGTTGCTCTTTTTTGATGCGCAATCGAAATAATAGCGCCAGCTGTTGATAGACCAATGCCGGGGAGTTGTTGTAATTCTTTAAGCGTATCAGGAAAAATACCATCCAATTGTTCAATGATTACCTTGGCTGTGCGATGTAAATTGCGTGCTCGTGAGTAATAACCAAGCCCAGCCCAAAGATGTAAGACTTGATCTTCAGGTGCCGCTGCTAATGCATCAATCGTTGGAAATTGTTGCATGAAGCGCTCAAAGTAAGGAATCACTGTCTTGACTTGTGTTTGTTGTAGCATGATTTCTGAGACCCAAACCCGATAAGGTGTTTTGTTTTTTTGCCAAGGCAACTGTTTGCGTCCATGTTGATCAAACCACTTAAAAAGTAATGCTTGAAAACGATGAGGCGTGATATTAAGCGGAAGGATGTCGTGGTTTTTTGGGCTCATTGTGATGATGAATAATTTCGTATATTAATGTGGCGGCTAATTTTGCAGTGCGATGATCAATGTCATAACGGGGTACATGTTCTGCAATATCATAACCAACAACTTTACCAGAAGCGGCTCCTTGACGAAGCAAGGGAATGACATGCCATGGGTTGAGTCCTAAAGGCTGGATGGTTCCGACACCGGGAGCGAATGCGGGAGAGAAAACATCGAGTGATAAACTCAGGTAAATCATATCATTTTCATCAGCAACACGATCGATAAAGTCAAAGGATTTTTCTTGTAAGCCTTGGTGTAAGTCGTCAGCTAATATCATTTTCGTATTATATTTTTTTGCAAAATCGAATGCTTGTCGAACATTTCCTGCATGTTGTATGCCGATACAATTGTAATCAAAGTGACGATGCGTTGCTTCGTGTGCTTTCGCGATTTGGTAAAAGGTGGTTGTTGCACTGCCGCGATGACCTGGGTGAATGGGGGTCATGTCAAAATGAGCATCAAAATTGATAATGCCTAAACGGTTGGGTGCTGGAAAAACACGATCGATTCCTTGATAGTGTCCCCAGGCAACTTCATGGCCTCCACCCAAGACGATCGGTCGAATATGTTTAGCTAACAATAACGCAATGACATCGGCCAAGCTTTTTTGAGCTTCTTCTAATCGATGATCACTGCAAATGATATTGCCTGCGTCATAGAGATGAATTGCTGGTTTTTGGAAAGGAAGCTTAGCTAAGCGTTGGCGAATGGCAGTCGGTGCTTCAAAAGCGCCTGTTCGCCCTAGGTCGCGCTGCACACCTTCATCGCATTTGAATCCAAGCAAGGCAAAGGTAATGGGAGATGTTTTTTCAATCGCATCATTCATGAGATTGAGTAAACGAACATGTTGATAAAAACAAGCGCCTTCAGGGATATCAGGGCGCCCTTGCCAAAGAATAGGATCAGGCGGTATGTAATAAGATTCCCAATTCATTGGCTAGCCTTTAAGCGGGCACGGCGATGGGAATGCGAACACCTGTTTTTTGTAGGAAATCTTCTGTACTCATGACGGTGGTGTAAGTCGGCTGGAAAGCGGCTAAAAAAGCATAATGGACAGTTTGAGCTGGGATAGCGATATGCGCAAATTCGAGTGCGCGAGCAGCGCAAGCGTCGTGTAGTACCGTGATACTAAAGCCAAGATCGTAAGCAGCTCGCACTGTGGCATCCACGGTCATTTGTGTGGTCATGCCGGCAATAACCAAATGATTAATTTGATTTTTTATTAAGTGATTCAATAGCGCCGTGTCTTTAAAGCTATTAGGGTAATGTTTTTTGATGATGGTTTCATTTTTTTGTGGTTGGAGGCTGGTGTAAAATTCAGCTCCTTTTGTGCAAGGTAAAAAATAAGCTGCATCAGGATGCGTTGAAATGTGTTGAACATGAATAATCGGTTGCTTTTTTTCTCTAAAAGCTTGTAAAACGGTTTGTGCTTTACCGCTTGCCTCTAAGCTTTTTTCTAAGGGTATCCGTCCATTCGGAAAGTAATCGTTTTGTATTTCTAGCAGAAGTAATGCCGTGTTCATGCTATGTCCCTTTTGTTAGAGTTGTTAAATGATTTCGATAGATGGTGCAATATTAACAAGCTTGAAAGGAAAATAACATTATTTAAATAAGATTATTGACAGCCTACTGATGGCAGGCTACCCTCTGGCCGGTTTCTTTTGATTAACAGGGAGGCGTTATGTCATTTATGAAAGTTGTTGTAGGAAGTATTGCGGCACTTACATTAGCAGGGCCAGCTTTTGCGATAGGGGGTTATTTCCCACCCGAGCGAATTAATTGCCATTTAGATGAAATGAATAAGTTAGCTTGCGTTGATTTTAATCGACAAGTACTTGTTGAAGATGTTCATGCGGCGGATTTTCCAAAAAATAAAAATGTTGTTTTTAGCTTTTCATCGGGTGTTGCTTATTTCACGCCAGAAAAAAATGATTGGCAGATTTTCTTCACCTATAAAAATGCTAATCACCAATTTGTGAAATTAAAAACAACGCGTTATTCCATTCAACCTGATTTGAAAAAAGGTGCTTGGGTGAAATACAAGGATGAATTTTATAATTGTACCGCAGGGTATATGAGTTGCTTAATTAGCATTTGATATAGAATAAATTGTTTCGCAAATAAAAAAGCCATCATTTTTCACGCTAAATGATGGCTTTTTTTGGGGAATCTACTCATGAAAAAAATAGCAATTAGCAGTCTATTTTTCAGTATGTTATTTTTAAACGTATTCACTTTTGCTTCTCCTTCAAAAAAATTTAACCATTTCATCGTTCGATTTGAAACAGGTAATGCCTATGATGTGACGATCAAGAAAAATTTACTTCGATGGAAGGGAATCGCTGGAGAAGATTTAAATATGATAGCAAACGTTCCATTTAAGCAGATTGCTCTTTCAAAGAACGTTGATATCTATCAATGGAATGAAAAACGAGGTTATTTTGTTACTTTTATCGTGGATAAAGCAAATGCGGTGGCGGTGACCTCAACTAAAAATGCAACTAATAAAGAATGGCTAGTGAAGGGAAGGGTTGATTATCACGTAAACTAAGTTTAATGAAAAGACTGTATTTATAGCAGAAGAATTGACAGCCTATTTGAGTGAAGCTGAAAACAGACAGATACTAACGTTATTTTCAAAGTTACCACATGATGAGAATGAATTTTTATTGAGTTTTATGTCGCAAATAGAGAATTCTCAAATTGTAGAAGCTTCTTTAAAATCTTCTGATGAAATACATCGTTTTTCATTATCACCAACCAATGTTATTCCCTTTGTAATAAAAGCGGGTTGTGGCGTTTTTGGAAAATTTGATGCAACAACAAGGTTGAGTGAGATAGGGGATGAGGAAGGTGCGCGGCACTATTTGGTTAATAAAAATGAACCAAAAGAGTATTATTATCTATTAAAGAAAGCCTCCCTTCATCTACTGCTTTCAAAAATAGTTTGAAATTTAAACAATTCATTGATATATTTTCATTTTATAATCAAAAAAAATGGCGAACACCTATCTCTTTGCAATGAATTAGGTTGCTTGGTAAAGGTTACAACCGAAATTTTTCAAAAAATTTAACTGTATTTTATTGATTTATATAAAAATAAATAAATTAACTTCAATTGCTCATCATCGAGAATATTCATCATGTCGTTGACTAGAAATTTACCATCCGTTGATTCAGATCAAAACATTCCACTCGATATGGTTATTAGTAACTTTAAGTCTGCTTTATCTAGTCGCAGGCCTTATGTGATCAAAGCGATATGGAATGAAAATCCTTTGCTTCAAGCATGGTATGGTGGCGAGCAAGTAAATTTTGGAAATAACGATCTCGGGCAAGCTGATGTGCGTGTTATGTTACTCGATGAGGCTATCAGTCATTTTAAATCCGCTTTATCTAGTCGCGCGTCTTATGCCATCAAGGCGATATGGAATGGAAATCCTTTGTTTCGAGCATGGTATAGTGGTCGACAAGTAAATTTTGGCAATAACGGTCTCGGAGAATCTGATCTGCGCGCTATCTCACTCGATGATCTCGTTATGCATTTTAAATCTGCTTTATTTAGCCGATGTTCAGATATCATCAAAGACATGTGGAATGGCAATCCGTTGCTTCAAGTATGGTATAGCGGCCAGCGAGTGAATTTTGGCAATAATGATGAGGGAGAATCTGATGTGCGAGCCATCTCACTCGATGTGCTCATTAGTTGTTTTAAGGCTGCTTTATCTAGTCGCGCATCTTATGTCATCAAAGCGATGTGGTATAGAAATGAAAGGCTCCATCATGCCATTCAATCACTGCCTATTAGCGAGGCTATGAAATTATTAAAAAACGTAATGACCAGCAGTAAAAATTGCCAAGACAATTTCATTACTCATTATGTAAGCTGGGTGAAGCATGTTGATCTGATTAAACAGGCATTAGAAGATATAAAAAAGAAAGAGGGTAAAAGCGGATCCACTTATAAAGCAAATAGAATTGCCTTATTAGAAAATCGTCTTGCAGAATTACAGGAAAATACGCCTAACGTTATTGATGGTATCTCCGTTATTGCATTACCTTCTTCTACAAAAACAGCTGATCTAGTTCAAAGCAGTCCATCAAGAAAGGAAAAAATCTCATCTAAAGAAGAAGGTGTTCTAAAAAAGCAAAAAACAGAAACAAGTACAGTATTAAGTAATTCATCAGAATATACTTTCTTTGGAAGAGGTAACGTATATCCATTATCAGGTAACTCCAATTTTTTACGACAAGGCGAAGAGTTTTCGGACAAATTAGAGGGGAAACAGCATGTTGTCGAAAGAAAGATTAGCGATGATCGTGTTAGCACATTGAATTGTGAGGAGGAAATTTTCTCATTTGATTATTTATTTAATCAAGAGGAAAGCAATCGCGATCATGGATCCAGCTTTATCCAAGAAGAAATAGACGAAGAGGGTGAGTCGCTATTGGTCTACCCATTAGATGCATTCACTGAAGCACCATTCAATACAACGTATGATCTGAGTGATGTCGCGACCGATATAGACGCTGAATTAAGAAACGGTGAAGTTGATAGAGAGGAAGATTTTTCATTCGATTATTTATTTAATCGAGATGAAGGCAATCGCGATAATGGATCCAGCTTTACCCAAGAAAAGAAATGCGAAGATGATAAGCCGCTATTGATCTATCCATTGAATGCATTCAATGGATCAGCATTCAATGCAACGTACAATCTGAGTGATGTCACGACCGATGCAGGCACTGAATTAAGAAACGGTGAAGTTGATACTGTGGAAGATTTTTCATTTAATTATTTATTTAGTTGAACGGGAGACTCTAACATATTCTGTGTAACTGCACTTTAAAGCGGATCGTTTTTTTGTAGAGAGTGTCATGGATTTTGGCGAGGATTTTTTTGATAAAACAAAACAAGAGCGTTATTTTAAAGGAAAAATTGTTAAGGTGGAGTCAAATGAATGCAGAAATTGTTTTTGAAATAGTTGAATATGACAGTCAAAAATATCACACGGCTATTTCGTTGTGTGAAGATATTTTACGCAAGCCGCTGGGGTTGCGTTTTAGTCAGCATGAATTAGAACGTGATGAGAATGATATTCATATTGTTGGGTCGTTAGATGGGAAAGTTGTGGCAACAGCGATGCTCATTCCAGAAGGTGACATTTGCAAAATGCGGCGCGTTGCTATTCATGTGAATCTTCAATCACAAGGCATTGGTAGTGCAATGCTAAAATATTGCGAAGATCAAGCAATCGTTCGCGGATTTTCTGCTATTTATTGTCATGCAAGGAAAACGGCTGTCGGTTTTTATTCGAAAAATGGTTATATGATTGAAGGAGATTATTTTGAAGAAAATAATATTCCTCATTTGAAAATGAAGAAATCATTTTCTGTTTGATTGATGATGTTTGATTGAAGTTTCTATTCTCAAATGCCTTGTTTTATTAATGCATCAGATCCCATTCGGCATAATTGTTTTGAGGGAATCCGATGATTTTTTCCTTTTTATTCAGATACTTTTGGCGCGAAACATGTTGTGGCCATTCGCCTATTAATTGAAATTTTTATTTTAATGCTCACTTAATGTTAATGAATTAATATTCTTTATCAAAGAAATGGTCGCAAGAAAAAAACGAAGAGGTGTCGCTGTGCATAATAGAGATAGAGATGATTTTTCTAAAGAAGATATGAAAAGCGAAAAAGCAGCTGTTGTTATTCAAAAAAATATTCGAGGGTTTTTTGCAAGAAAAAAATATCGTATTAATCATTTGGCAAGAAATCAACAAACAAATTATTTAACTTTTGTTGTTGGCAATGATCCATTTATGCCAGAAGAATTGGGCCGTTATAATGAGCCTGATAAGAAAATTGCACTTATTGCAACATCAGGTCTGAGAGCGGTTTCGCTTGCTTGTAAGCTCGGTAATAAAAATAACACGCCTAAGATTATTTTAATTGATAATAGCGCCGAAGTTTATGAGTTTTGGTATAAGATCCGTGAGTTTGTAAAAAAACCAGTTGATGGGCAAACAGTTGATGAGGCGTCTAACTTATTTTTAAAAAATCTTCCAACATTTTTAAATGAGAATAAATCGTTATATAGAGAATTGCCAGATGATGCATGTGTTAATGAAAACTCAGAGGTAAAGTATCTCAATCAAAATATTAATATTTATTTTTCTGCATTGATAAAAAAATATGGGTATGAATATGTTCAGTCAGTGATTGCGCATACTTCTTTGATTAAGCAATCTTGGGCAAATGCGGATGTTTTTGCTAAAGTTAAAAACATTCTTGCTTATCATAAAATTGATAACGTATTCATGTATCCTTCTAACATTCTGGATTGTATTGATGATGTGCATGTTCAAAATGAAATATTGGAAAATATTGCTAAAATAAATCCTACTTTAACAATATATTCTGATCGTTGTCGTGTTCATGGATATCCAGAAAAAATATTTTTAATGGAAAATTCAAGACCTGATGTTGTTAGGAAAACGATTTTTTTGCCGACGACATGTGAGGATAAAGAAGTTCAACTTTCTGATTTAAGTATTCTTTATTATCTTTTGCTCAATTTAAAAGATAAAGAAGATAATTTGAATTCTTTTGGAAATAAATGCAACTAATTTAAAAAAATTAAAGAAGATCGTCGTTATCGCGATTGTTAGAAATCAAATAAGAAAAAGCTGAATCGTGACAATAGGAGTTTTTCAGGGACGACTAAATATTCTTTATCTTTTCTTTTTCTCGAGCTAATAAAAAAGCCATCATTATCTTTATACGCTAATGATGGCTTCGTTTAATTGATTTTGCTTGATATTACTTATGAAATTAAATAATGGTAGAAATTAAAACGGAATGTCATCATCAAAATGATCAGCGGGTGGTATTCCTTCTTGCGCTGTGGTTGTTGATGCAGGGGTAGGTTTTTTGTAAGAAGAAGATTCTGTCATGCTGCCTGCATTCGTTCCTTTGCTATCGAGCATTTGCATGTTATCTGCCACAATTTCCGTGGTGTAACGATCTTGTCCGGTTGTTTTGTCTTGCCATTTGCGTGTTTGTAGGCGACCTTCGATAAATACTTTTGAACCTTTTCGCAAGTATTCACCGACAATTTCAGCGAGACGCTGAAAGAAAACAATGCGATGCCATTCAGTGCGCTCGACTGTTTCGCCTGTTTGTTTATCTTTCCAAGATTCGCTGGTTGCCAATGTGATATTCGCCATTGCCATCCCGCTGGGGGTATAACGAATTTCAGGATCTTGTCCTAAATTACCGATGAGTATGACTTTGTTGACACCTCTTGCCATGATGGTTCTCCTAAAGCATTAATGATTCAGATTGTAATTCTTCTTTCAGGCGAATGAAATCAGGATGTTTGGTTGTGCCTCGTTCCATTTTAAAATAAGCCATTTTTTCTTCGGCTACCCAGCTGACTTCAGAGACGCCGGGAATGGCGCGCAATTTTGCAGCAATGGTTTCCCAGGGCACTTCGGGCGATAACCGCAACATTTGTGTGATCAGAAAACGTGGCGGCTGCATGAAATAAGCAAGTATCAGCCAGAAAAATGTGAGGGAAAGACAAAAAAGATAAACACCTGCGAAACTAAATTGACCGTATAACCATCCACCTAAAAGCCCGCCTACAAAGATACCTGAAAATTGTGAACATGAATAGATGCCCAGGGCGCTTCCTTTACGGGTGGCGGGTGCTGTGCGGGAAATTAAGGACGGCATAAAGGCTTCTAGCAAGGAAAATCCGCCGAAAAATGAGCATAAACCAAGGAGCGTTAGTGATAAATGCGATGGTCCGATCCAAAGTAATAGTTCTGCTACGGCGAGAGCCATAATGCCGCCGATAAAATAAGGTTTAACGCGTTGCTTTTTTTCCGCCATGCCGATGCAAACTAAACTGATGACAAACGCAATGAATAAAGTCGGTAAATAAAGCTCCCATTGACGGTCAGAAGGAAATCCACCGATGCGATATAAGCTGATGGGGATGACAATAAAACTGGCTGTGAAAATCGCGTGTAAAATAAAAATACCGCTATTTAATTTAGCTAGTTCAGGTGATAGAAGTAAGGTGAAAAAAGAGTTGAATTCGGGTTCGGTGTCGCGATGCCAATGATGCGTTTGTGACGTAGGAACGATCGTATAAAGAAGCGCGATCCCTGATAACCCCAATAACGTGGCTAGAAAAAACAATCCATTCACAGGCATCCATTTGATGAGGATAGGGCCAACAAACATGGCCATCGAAAATGAAAGTCCAATTGTAATCCCTGAAATAGCCATCGCTTTTGTTCGCTGATTTTCGCGGGTTAAATCAGCCATCAAGGCTAGCAATGTGCTACCAACGGCCCCCAATCCTTGTAATGCACGCCCAATAATCATGAGGGTGATGGAATGAGCAAATCCGGCAATGAGACTGCCTGTCGCAAAAAGACACAAGCCGAGGGTGATGATCGGTTTGCGCCCGAATCGATCAGATAATGCACCAAATGGAATTTGAAAAATGGCTTGTGATAAGCCATAAATTCCCATCGCCAATCCAATTAGGGCAGGTGTTGCCCCCGTTAACTGATGGGTATATAAGCTAAAAACGGGTAACACCATGAAAAGGCCGATCATGCGTAACGCCATGATAGAAGATAAACTAATAACGGCACGTTTTTCACTAGCAGACATTTTTTGCGACATCATGCGATTGTATTCCTGGATTGATATGGCCTGATAATGGTCAGGCTGAGTGATTATTTTCGCGTATTATAATGTGTTTGAGAAAGAAGCGTTATCGATTTTAAAGAAGCATCTTCGGCTTGTTTTGCGTATAATGATGTCTTTTTGTGATATAACCATTCATGAAATACATACGCATTCGTGGTGCCAGAACACATAATTTAAAAAATCTGGATGTGGATTTACCTCGCGATAAATTAATTGTCATCACTGGATTATCTGGCTCAGGCAAATCGTCGTTAGCTTTTGATACGCTATATGCAGAAGGGCAGCGTCGTTATGTGGAATCGCTTTCTGCTTATGCGCGGCAATTTTTATCGATGATGGAAAAACCCGATGTTGATCACATAGAGGGATTGTCACCTGCGATTTCTATCGAACAAAAATCCACATCACATAATCCTCGCTCAACGGTGGGGACCATCACTGAAATACACGATTATTTGCGCTTATTATTTGCGAAAGTTGGGCAGCCACGTTGTCCTGAACATCACACCACATTAGAGGCACAAAGTATCAGTCAAATGGTCGATGCTGTTTTAGCATTGCCGCTTGATACGAAAGTGATGGTGTTAGCACCGGTTGTGCGGGAACGCAAAGGTGAACATATCGAATTATTGCAAACGTTGCGTGGACAAGGGTTTGTGCGTGCGCGGATTGATGGTGAAATGGTTGAATTGGATCAAGCACCTGCTTTGGATTTACGCAAGAAACACACGATTGAAGTGGTTGTTGATCGCATCAAAGTGCATGAAGAAATTCGCGTGCGTTTAGCTGAATCATTTGAAACAGCATTGCGCATCGCGGATGGTTTAGCCTCGATTGGTTTTATTGATCAACCCAAAAAAGCACTGATATTATTTTCTTCAAAATTTTCTTGCCCTGAATGCGGATACAATTTGTCAGAATTGTCACCACGGTTATTTTCTTTTAATAGTCCAGTGGGAGCATGTTCAACTTGTGATGGATTGGGTGTTAAAGAATTATTTGATGTTGATTTAATTGTGAATCGTGAATTGAGCTTGGCAGATGGTGCTATTCGCGGGTGGGATCGAAATCATCAATATTATTTCCAAATTCTCACGTCATTAGCGAAACATTATCATTTTGATTTAGAAAAACCTTTTCGACGTTTACCGAAAAAAATTCAAGATATTTTATTGTATGGCGGCGATGAAGAGGTTCGTTTTAATTATAAAGATAAAGATGGTTATGCATTTGCAAAGAAAACACCTTTCGAAGGCATTATCCCTAATTTTGAAAGGCGGTATCGTGAAACAGAATCAGAATATGTGCGTGAAGAATTGCATCATTACATTGTCGTGCGTGCTTGCGACAGTTGCCAGGGAACACGTTTAAATAAAGCAGCGCGTAATGTGTTTGTTGCAGATAAGAGCTTGCCAGAAATAGCTGCTTGGGCTGTCGATAAAACACGGGCTTTTTTTGCGAAATTACATTTACCTGGTTATCGTGGCGAAATTGCAACAAAGATCATGAAAGAATTAGTGAGTCGTTTGCAATTTTTGTTAGATGTTGGATTGGATTACATTAGCCTTGATCGTAGTGCCGAAACGTTATCTGGCGGTGAAGCACAACGTATTCGTTTGGCAAGTCAAATTGGATCAGGCTTGGTGGGTGTGATGTATATTTTGGATGAGCCATCTATTGGCTTGCATCAACGTGATAATGAGCGATTACTCAAAACGCTTTATCATCTTCGTGATTTGGGCAATAGCGTGATTGTCGTCGAACATGATGAAGACGCCATTCGCAGTGCAGATTATGTGCTTGATTTAGGTCCGGGTGCCGGTGTGCATGGCGGCCACATTGTAGCGCAAGGCGAACCGAATGAAATCATGAAAAATAAAAAATCACTCACTGGGCAATATCTTTCGGGCCAGCGAAAAATTGAAGTGCCGCGTGATAGAAAAAAAACGAATCCAGAAAAACAAATTAAATTGCGGGGTGCAAAAGGAAATAATTTAAAAAATATTGATGTCACTATCCCGATTGGTTTAATTACTTGTGTGACAGGGGTGTCAGGCTCGGGTAAATCAACTTTAATTAATGACACGCTTGCACCTGTTGCGAGTCGTGCATTAAATGGTGCTACTTCACAAGAAGCAGCTGCGCATGAAAATATTGAAGGTCTCGAATATTTAGATAAAGTGGTGGTGGTTGATCAAAGCCCAATTGGTCGCACGCCACGTTCAAATCCTGCTACTTACACGGGATTATTTACGGTGATTCGTGATTTATTTGCGGGTACACAAGAAGCACGTTCGCGTGGTTATCAAGCTGGGCGATTTAGTTTTAATGTCAAAGGTGGTCGATGTGAAACGTGTCAAGGCGAAGGAGTCATCAAAGTTGAAATGCATTTTCTAGCAGATGTGTATGTCACTTGCGATATTTGTCAGGGTCGACGTTATAATCGAGAGACGTTAGAAATATTTTATAAAGGAAAAAACATTCACCAAATATTAGAAATGACGGTTGAAGAAGCGCGACATTTTTTTGACGCGATTCCTGTGGCATCTAGAAAATTGCAAACATTATTGGATGTTGGCCTTTCCTATATTTCGTTAGGACAAAGTGCGACTACGTTATCAGGCGGTGAAGCGCAACGTATTAAATTAGCAAAAGAATTGTCACGACGCGACACGGGTCGTGTCTTATATCTTTTAGATGAGCCGACAACCGGATTGCATTTTTATGACATCGAGCAATTGTTACAAGTGTTACATCGCTTGCGTGATCAGGGAAATACAATTGTGATTATCGAACATAATTTAGATGTCATTAAAACAGCAGATTGGGTGATTGATCTTGGGCCTGAAGGCGGCGAAAAAGGTGGGCGGGTGATGGTTACGGGTACACCTGAAACTGTTGCTAAGCATGCCGCATCTTACACGGGAATGTTTTTGCGTAACGTGCTAGGTTAATTTTGATTTATGAATGCGGAAGTGTGATCGTGTTCAGTGTTTTTTTCGATATCGTTTAGTGGAATGTCTCGAGAAAGTGGCGGAATATTTTTATCTTTTGTCGAGAAAAAAATGACACTTGATTTGTTAAAGAAATAATTAAGCGATGCGCTGGATGTTTGAGATAAATTTTTTGTGCAGGCTGAAATTTTAAAGCGTAATTTATTTTCATACAGTATCTTCAGTAAATCCATTTCAGCGAGATATTCTAGGCGTTGCGTGTAAGGCAATAAATTTAATGCGGGCGGTGTTGGGCGAAGCATTAACGCTTGATTGTTATTGTATGCATCATGATATTCTCGTTCCAGGTTGTTTTTTTCATTCATTATTTTCGAAAGATAGTACGATTCCCAAATCGATTTTAATCCGCAAGCGTCGATTGCTATTTGTTCGAAACGATCTGCTAATTGAAAAGCAAAGTCATAAGATAAAATGCGCTGATTGGCAGCTTGTTGATTCATGTTTTGAATGGCTGCATTTTCTTTTTCATCACAGGAATTGACTTGGTAAGATAATTTTAATTCTTGATCAGCGTATTGATATTGCATGATGAATGTTAGGAATGTTTTTCTTTTTTCATGGCTCCAGGGATATTCGGTTTGGGTGATTTCTAATGGACATGCAAATTGAACAGGGTTTTGATGACGTTTTAATTGTTCGCGTATCGATTGTTCAATCAGGGCTTGCGTGATGCGTCTATGGAATATAATGAAATCAATCAATTTCATTTCGCCGATAGGTGTGTTGATGTCTTTAATGGATGAATCAACATAAAGTATTTTTTTATCATCACTTAATCCTGCATAATGCGGCACGCAATAATCATTGTTAACTTGAATATCTTTTATTACAAAAAGAATGATTTCATATATTTTTTGGGCCGAGATTATCCAGCTTTTATCATTTTTATCTGCATTGCGGGTGTATTCATAATATTCTTGCCAATCTTGTTCTGTGAACCCGTCATTGAGGAGGAAAGATTTTTCTATGAGAGCAGATAATAAAGTTGCTTGTTCATCAGAGAGGGAAAGCTGTGAAATAAGCGCATTGCAAAGCCATGATTGTTGTGCGTGAAAACGATGAATATGGATATATTTTTTTGAAGAAGTTTTAAGATAGTTTGCTACTTGAATAGGGCCAATGACATAACAAAGAGCTACTTGCAAAGCAATACAATGATTTTTGATTGAAGAAGGATCCGTTGCTTCATTATCAGGAAGTGATAAATCGGGAGGTAGAGGCGCTTTAAACATGAAACATTCCTTGCGAAAAAACGAAGATAATCATCTCGTCACCATTTTTATCAAGCAAGACGAGATGATTTCAATAGGTTTATTCTTGTTCTTCCAAGAAACTACGTAATTGTTCCGCACGTGAAGGATGACGCAATTTTCGTAAAGCTTTTGCTTCGATTTGGCGAATACGTTCACGCGTTACATCAAATTGTTTACCGACTTCTTCTAACGTATGATCGGTATTCATGTTGATGCCAAATCGCATGCGTAATACTTTTGCTTCACGAGGCGTAAGTGAACCCAATACTTTTTGCACTGCTTCAGATAACCCAAAGTTAGTGGCTGCTTCAATCGGCGACATGGTGTTGAGATCTTCGATGAAATCACCCAAATGCGAATCTTCATCATCACCAATCGGTGTTTCCATGGAAATAGGTTCTTTGGCGATTTTAAGAATCTTACGTATTTTGTCTTCAGGAATACTCATGCGACGACTTAATTCTTCAGGTGTCGGCTCTTGTCCTGATTCTTGTAATAACTGACGTGAAATACGATTTAACTTGTTGATGGTTTCAATCATGTGCACAGGAATACGAATAGTGCGTGCCTGATCGGCAATTGAACGTGTGATTGCTTGACGTATCCACCAAGTGGCATAAGTTGAAAATTTATAACCACGTTGATATTCAAATTTATCGACAGCCTTCATTAAGCCAATGTTGCCTTCTTGAATCAGGTCAAGAAATTGCAAGCCACGATTGGTGTATTTTTTTGCAATAGAAATAACAAGACGTAAGTTTGCTTCCACCATTTCTTTCTTTGCACGTCGCGCTTTGGCTTCCCCAATCGAGAGTCGACGATTGACTTCTTTGATTTCAGCAATCGTCATGCGCATTTGTTCTTCGAGCCCAATTAATTTCTTTTGTGCGCGTTGGATGTCAGGTGCGTATTTTTCAAGGTCACTGGAATAAGCTTTGCCTTTATGCTGACTCATCCAATCTAAATTAGCTTCATGGTTAACAAAGGAAGTAATGAAGGCTTTGCGCGGCAATTTGCCTTTGTTGACGCATAAATCCATGATGATACGTTCTTGTGCGCGAATTTCATCAAGTAGCGTACGCATTTTTTTGGAGAGTTTGTTAAATTGGCGTGGGGATAATTTAATATCCATGAAATATTTTGCTAATTCATCACGCTTCGCAATGGATTTTTTATGTTTCGGTCCATGCTTTTTATCAATCGGGATGGTTTCATTATAGATGCGACGTAATTCTTCAAACCGTTCTTTCGCCTTAACGGGATCAAGGCCTGCATCATCATCAAACGGATCCGCAGCTTCTTCTGATTCTTCGGCTTCTTCTTCTCCGGCAACGGCGGGTGGCTTGGTTGCGGCTGGTGCTTTGCCATTTCCTGTGCCTGCATCGTCATTCTCGTTTTCTAAATCTTCAGCTTCCAGAATAGGCTCAATGTAACCACTGATTACATCGCTTAATCTAAGTTCGCCACGCTCGGTGCGATCGAAGTCTGCCAATACTTCCGCGATCATTTGCGGCTGGTAGGCGAGGGTGGTCAGCATCTGGATGATGCCTTCTTCAATTCGTTTTGCAATGACGATTTCGCCTTCGCGGGAAAGCAATTCCACGCGTCCCATTTCGCGCATATACATGCGGACAGGGTCGGTTGTGCGGCCTAGCTCGCCATCGGCGACGGCTAGCGCATTTGCTGCGACTTCTTCAACGGCTTCTTCTTCTGTGGCGTCATTTTCGGTGACCAGCAGCTCGTCGATTTCTGGCGCGTCTTCGGATACTTGAATGCCCATTTCGGTGATCATGCCAATGATTTCTTCGATCTGTTCAGGGTCGGTGATATCGGAGGGCA
>CAYTKY010000050.1:0-15939 GCA_964438435.1 uncultured Coxiellaceae bacterium
ATTCACCAATTGATAGATTTAGCTCTCTTGTTGCATCAACCCCTTGAACACGCCAGCTTTATTTTTGCCCTGATAACGGCGGGCTCATGTATTGTGTGATTAGTCCAAAAAATGATATCGTTCGAGGGTTTATCAGTGAAGATGATTTAAAAAATATTACAACTGAAAGCGATTTATTGAAAATTAAAACGATATTTCAAGAAGAACCATTTTCACCAGAAAAATTGAAGCCTTTCATGGCAGAAATATTGAGCTTTACTGCAAAGAGAGGGCATACTTATCCTTATTTTATTCGTGCAACCCGAATTGATTATGATTGTTCGCTTAGAGAAATTACTGAAAAATATCATGGTAAAGATGACATATATGGTAACCATGAAAAAGATAAATATATGCCGCCCGCTTTTAAAGCCCTCCCCCCTATTTCACGTAGAGATGTTGAAAGCTTATATCGATTAACTGATTCCAATCCTTACAATTGGCCTGATAGATCCAATATAACTATTCATTCGATGATAGAGAATGCTGTTGGTGAACCTGAGTTTATTCGAGACAAATATGTTACTTTTTTAAAGTGTATTTTAATTCCAGAAGATACAATAAGAAAATTAGGCAGAGCAATGGTTGATGCTGATCAGGTTATTGAAAGAGCCGTTTCATTTTTATCTATAAGACAAGAAAAATTAGAAGATTTATTAGTAACAATACCTGAGTTTAGAAAATTAATCTTAGAAAATGAAAATGAAATATTAGATGATATTGTTAGATCATTTCAACTCTATAATGCGCAGGTTGAAAAAGAATATAATATGACTATTTCGATAGATCAGGTTGGCAAGCGCTTCAGGGGAGTGATTGACCATCTTGACCCATTTTCGAGTTCTTATTTTCTAGGAGAATCAACAAGTAGGGAAAATAGATTTTTTTCTGTTGATAATCACATTAAAATTAAAAAAAATCAGAGATGCTCTTTGATCGACAATAAAAAAAACGATGACTATATTGTCGTATATTTATTTTTGCAAAGAAATCTAGATTTTTATACAGGGATGATACAAAACGATTCTTCTTTTTTTACTTGGGCGAGCAGTACGTTACATCGCAATGAATTTCGACTAAATGAAACAAGTGACATATTTTCAATAATAATGGACTTATTAATTAACGATCGAAACGCTGATGCGATCGTATTTCTTCAACAAAATTCTGAATTATTAAATGTATTGAAAGAAAATCATATACCCTATGAGGAAATGATTACTAAGTGGCGATTAGAGCATTTTGTCGAACAGAATAACAAAATGAAAATGTAATCAATCAGTCTGAGCAGTACTAAGTTGGATTGCTTCGTCGCCTGCTTCGCAGGCTCCTCGCAAAGACGGAGATGGGATAACTTCGCAAAGACGGAGATGGGATAACCTCGCAAAGACGGGGATGGAATAAATTTTTTTCTTGTGCAAAGATTTTTTTAAGCTAGTGTCATTAACTTAATATTTGGTTAATAAAAATCGTTCATAATTCGAATTCATCATAGAATACACAATAAAAACGTAGAGTTATTTGAAGATGTTAAGAATTGATCAAGAAAAAATACAATCTGAATCCACAGAACAGAAAATTTTTAATCATTTCATTGATCAAAAAATAAAAGAACAACAAAAAAAATCGTCTTCGACGGGGGTATTTATTGAAAAAGGCGATTATGAAATTCATATTCAAGGTACATTACATCGATTCACCCTGACAAACTCACTCTTAATCCGATTTAGTAAAAGCAGGCCTAACGAACTCCGAATTGAAGTGTATGAGGATGAAAAAAACCTCTTTCTTGGCAAAGGATCTTATGGTGTTGTCAATAAAATCAAAATAACATTATCACAGACATTAAGCGGAAAATGGATAGCGACCAATCATCATCGTGTCGATAAACTGCAAATGGTAAAAGAAAATGAATCGTTTAATCCTAAGCTCAAGCCCACTTCTGATGAGAAAATTCGAAACGAATTGAAGTTTAATAATGAGGCAGGGATACGTTCCAAGCTTGTTTCCACCGGCGACTTTCGTCATATGGTGATGCCTCGGATAAGGGGAATTGAATTACGAAAAATGTTAGAAAGAACAAAATTATCTCCTCTTTCTTCAAAGTATATCAAGCTGAGCATTGAGCAACGAATAAATATTATTCTTGATTTGTCGCATGATCTTCAAAGTTTGCATGCTATTGGTATTATCCATCGCGATATCAAACCAGGAAATATCATTGTGGATCTTAAAAAGACGAGATCGTGTTTTGTTGATTTTGGGTTAAGTAAAATAAATGATATCAACAATTCAGTAGATCCCGCGTTAGTAGGTACTCAAACTTATATGTCACCTGAACAATATATAAATAAAAAAACAGGTGAAAAATCGGATAGTTACGCATTTGCAAAGACAGTTTGCCAGTTATTGGGATTAGAGCCAAATACGAATTTAATCGGTGTGGATCAAAGAAAAGATAAAGAAAGATTCCAAAAAAAGCTCAAAGAAATTTTCAAAAAAGATGCGGAGTATTCTCGTGATCGATTTGATGAAATTTTCAATGAATTACTAGTTAATAGAAGCGATGAATGTTTGGGACGTCTAAATAAATTAAAACAAGATGTTTATAATACAATTGTTTTTTCAACTTGTTCTGATCCTGATTTAAGATTTTCGCTCGATATTTTTATTGAAAGATTTGAAAGAATAAAGATGGATGTAATGTTTTTTCGGGAAAATTTCCTTTTTGAAAAGGGTGTCATCAAAGAAGATTTAATAATAGCTAATTCTCAAGGGTTTCTAACGAGAAATGATTATTTTTTATGTATGAGAAGTAATCCTCTTCTTAATAAAAAAGAATGCCTGAGTTTAATTGAAAAAGGGCTTTTTGAATTAAAAGACAAGCCAAGCGTGATAACAGAATTTGTCAATGCACTTGGGATAAAATCTTTTTTGGGTTTAGATACAAAAACAGATATTGTTGATAAAATTAATTTAATCTACGACCTTTATGATTTATCGAAGGAATTCTTCATCAACCATTTTTTTGATGAGCTTACATTAGAATTATTGGATGGAAAGAATATTTCAAATGCTGATCCTTTAACAATAAAAAAAGCATTGGCAATCGAGAAGAATCATTGGCAAGAAAAGCATGCAAAATATGGCAATTCCATAGATCAGAAAAATATTTTTATTGAGAAATTATTTTCTAAAAAAACAGAACATCGATTACTTAAAAAGTTTGATAAGCCTGCTTGTGAATTAAAAGATGCCCATCAATCAGGGCTGATGATTTTTCATGGTCGGGATGGCAAAAAAGAAGGCAGGGTAAATCGAGAAAAAGAAGTGGTTGGTGAAATACTTTCTGATTTTATGAAATTGGCCGGTTCTCCTGGAGTACTATGATTTTCATTGGTGTTATTTTATTAAATTTCATAATTCAACTTTATTATAAAAAATCGATTAAAGACGAGGGGGGTTAAAATGTTTGGGAATAATTCGGTAAAAAGGCAATCTCAAGTTAACGAAGAAGAAATTTTAAATGATTACATTCAAAATTTCATAAAAAAACAAAAAGAAAAATCAGATAGCAATGGCGCGGCATTCTTTTTTCAGGAAGGTCCTTATGAAATTTTATTTAAAGAGAAATGGTATAAAGTGAACTTAACAAACTCACTCTTACTTCGTTCCAGTGAAAGTAGACCTAACGAATTTCGAATTGAACAGTTTGAATCTAATGGAAATCTTGGAAAAGGATCTTATGGTGTTCTCAAGAAAATCAAGACAACATGGTCACCTACAGTAAGTGGAAAATGGATGGCGAAAGATCATGGTCGTGTTGATAAACTGCAAACAATAGGAAAAGATGAATCTCAAATACTTGATGTTAAAGCCGGGGATGATGAAAGGATTAAGAGAGAAATAGAGTTTAATAATCACGCAGGGATTTCTTCTAAACTGGTTTCCGTCGGCAACTATCGTCATACTGTGATGCCTCAAATAAAGGGAATTGAATTACGAAAAATGTTAGAAAGAACAAGATTATCTCCTAATGACAAAGAGTATATCAAACTGACTATTGATCAACGGATCGATATTATTCTTGATTTATTACATGATATGCAATATTTACATGCTATCGGCATCATTCATCGTGATATCAAACCTGAAAATGTCATCGTAGATCTTGATGGAAGAGGGTCGCGTATTATTGATTTTGGTTTAAGTAAAATAAATGATCCCAATCATTCAAAAGATGCCTGGCGAGTAGGTAATTTACGCTACATGGCGCCTGAACAATACGAATATTCCATCACCAATGAAAAATCTGATAATTACGCACTTACAAAAACAATTGCACAAATTTTAGGATTAGATCCATTAACTAATTTAATTTCTCCCGAAAAAAAATATAACGATCAACTTTTTGAACTGCATGAACTTTTAAAAAATGATACAAGGTATTGTAATCGTAAATTCTTTCAAATTTTCGATGATTTATTAATCGGAAGCTCTGGATCTTTGGAACATCTAGAATTGAAAGAATTTGAAGTAAAAGAATATATAAATGAATTAAGAAAATTCACAGGTGATGCGATTGTTTCCTCAACTCGTTCAAATCCTAACAATAGGCTTTCACTTAATGAAATGATTGAAAAATTCGAAGAAATAAAAATGGCTGTCAAACTCATTAGGAAGGATTTTGTTTTTGAAAAGGGAGTCAGAAAGGAAGATTTAATAACAGCTAATTCTCAAGGTATTTTGGCGAGAAATGAGTATCTCAAATCCGTAAAAAATAAAAAATCCTTGAGTAAAGAAGAATGGATGTCTTTAATTGAATCTGGGTTAGCTAATTTGCAAGATAAACCAAGCGTGATAAAAGAATTTGTTGATGCGCTTGGGGTAAAATCTTTTTTAGAGTTAGATACAAAAAAATCGATTACCGATCAAATAGAGTTGATCCACAATCTTTATGATTCATCGAAAGAATTTTTCATCGAGAATTTTTTTGAGCAGCTTGAATCAGAGGTGTTCAATCGAAAAAATATCTCAGAGGCCGACTCTTTGAAAATAAAAAAAGCATTGGAAGCGGAGAAGAAACATTGGCAGCAAAAGCATGAAAAATATAGAAATTCTATCGATCAGAAAGATATTTTTAATCAAAAATTATTCTCTAAGGAAACGGAATGTCGCTTACTTCAAAAGTTTGATGTAACCGTCTCTAAATCGAAAGATGACTATCAAACTGGACTGACACTTTTTCAGAATAAAAATGATAGAGAAGATCAGCAGCCGCAGCCATTGTATCAAGATCAAATAAAGCAACAAGCATCATCGTCATTGCCCAATAGCCTACTCTTTGCTATGGGCTTGAACGGTTCTTCCGGATTGTGATGATTTTCATTTTCACTGATGTTTGCGGGTAGTGAGCGATAAATATGTTTTCCTCAATACCCGACGCATCATTTTATTAGACGCTGTTTTTGTGATTTCATCGACAAAAACAAGATCATGAATTTTAAATAAAGGATTTAATCGGTCATTTATTTTTTTTTGCATTATTTTCATGATGTCATTTTTATTTAAATTCGACTGGGTCGATGCGTAAATCACTAATTGTTCGGGACCATTCCCTTGGGAGGGAACGCCAATAGCCGCTATTTCTGTGATCTCAGGGATGCCAGCGAGGGCACGTTCAATTTCAGCAGCACTGATTTTAATGCCGCCCAAATTCATCGTGTCATCAGTGCGACCTAATATCATGTAATAACCATTCGCTAAACGTTTTATTTGATCGCCGTGTCGACGTAATATTTCGCCATCGATGGATAATGGCATGTTTGCATAATAAATATCATGATGATTGGCATTTAATAATTGGGTTGATAACCCAATGGAAGGGGGAATAATTGCTACTTCTCCTACAGAAGCAGGTTGACCTTCTTCATTGATGATCGTGACATTTAAACCCATCGCAGGTGTTGAAAAAAGGGATGGATAATTATTTTCAATGACAGTACTCGTCATATAAGCACCGCCAATTTCCGTCCCACCACAATATTCAATCACGGGTTGATAGCCAGCTAATGACATTAAATACAACATGTCTTCAGGATTGGAGCATTCCCCTGTCGAACTGAACATTTTAATGCGGTGCCAATCCAATCCTTCCATGCACTGTGTCTTTCGCCAGTGAGCGACTAAGGTTGGAACCACGCCTAGCATGGTTACTTTTGCATTTTGAATAAATCGGCCAAAATGTTGATCTTTGGGTGCATCGGGATAAAGCGCAATCGTTGCATGATGTATGAAAGCCGCGTAAATAAGCCACGGACCCATCATCCATCCTAGATTGGTTGGCCAAGCTAACACATCATTGGCTTGAATATTTTGATGGAAATAAGCGTCGCTCGCTACTTTAATCGGTGTTGAATGATTCCATATAATGGCTTTAGGCTCTGCTGTTGTGCCTGATGAAAATAAAATATGACAAGGTGTCATGGCTTGACATGAAAAAGCGGTGAAATCAATTTTTTGACTGAGAAATGATTTCCATTCATGATCTTCATCACGTAAAGCGATCGATAATATTTTTTCGTTCGGGATCACGATGATTTTGTTTGGCAGTGCTTGCTTAATTTTTTCGTACAAAGGCATTTTTTTTCCATTCCATACGACAAAATCCTGCGTAAAAACAGCCTTTGTTTTGGTGAGTTGCAAACGAATAGCGATTTCTTCGCTGGAAAAACTATCGGCAATCGATACGACGACACCACCCATTTTGATGATGCCTAAATAAATAGCGACCGCTAACGGTGTCATCGGCATAATCATCCCTATCGTATCGCCCGCTACAACACCATAATCAACAAGACTATTAGCCACTTGATTAACTAACTGCGTTAATTCCCCAAATGAAACATGATGAATGGTTTGATCTGTTTCTTGGTAAATCATCGCTGTTGCGTGGGGAGGTGCTGATAAGCAACTATCAACAATATTAAATGCAGCACCCGGTAACCAAGTGATTGCTTCGATTCCTTGGGTTGTATCGCTTATTTTTTGGGGTGGTTTATGAAAAATAATATTTAACTCACGAATCATGTATTCCCAAAAAATAAGATAGTGCGTGATGCTGAAGTGATGCAAAGCATGCACCGTTTCTAAATTAAATGCGGTCATGCATTTAAAAATATGTGTGGATGATATCACTGATTGATCGGGTATCCAGGCGGGTGCTGTTTCAGGATTTTCACGCCACATTGGAAATAAAGCAGTAAATATCAGTAAGTGAATAGAGAATGCATGTTGTGGTGTTAATATTTTTTTAGAAATTATTTGCCATCGTTTTTCATTGGTGTCATGTTGTTTAAAACAATGATCAATCGCCTCTAGTAATTTTTCTGCTTCCAATGAATTGAGTCCCAATGCGACCAATGAATTTACTGAAATCATACCCATGCTCCCAATGACAATTTTGTCGTGTGCCTATATTAGTGATAAAATCACCTGCTTTCATCCTTTAAGCGAAGAGTTTTAATAAAATGTCAAAAAAAGCCATTATTTTATTTTCGGGCGGTCTTGATTCAACCACGTGCCTTGCCATCGCAAAATCACAAGGGTTTATGTGTTATGCCTTAAGTTTTTTATACGGGCAAAAACATCAGGTTGAAATCGAACATGCAAAAAAAATTGCACGAGATTTTGCTGTGATTGAGCATAAAATTTTACATTTACCCTTAGACGAAATTGGCGGGTCATCTTTAACAGATCAACAGTTAGCAATTCCAGATTTTAAAGGATCACATGAAGTGCCTAATACGTATGTTCCCGCACGAAATACGATTTTTTTGTCATTTGCATTAGCATGGGGTGAAGTGGTGGCGGCACACGATATTTTTATAGGCGCTAATTATGCAGATTATTCAGGATACCCTGATTGCCGACCGGATTATTTGCGCGCGTTTGAAAAATTAGCCATGCAAGCCACGAAAGCAGGCATGATGGAACAGTCATTTCACATTCATGCACCGCTTTTATATTTAAAGAAGGCAGACATTATTCGTGAAGGTGTTCGACTGGGGCTGGATTATTCGCAAACGATTTCCTGTTATCGAGCCAGCGCCGATGGCAAAGCGTGCGGACTTTGCGACAGTTGCACTTATCGAAAAAAAGGATTTGCTGAAGCACAGTTAGCCGATCCTACGTCGTATCAGGATCATGACTAACTAAAGGTGCTCCAATATCCTTGCCAATTTGTTTGTGGAGTACAGTCGACTAATCCAACATACCATACTGTTTTAATTTTTTGCGTAATGTCCCTCGGGATAACCCAAGAATTTGGGCCATTTTGACCTGATTATAATGTGTGTGATTGATTAATACTTCTAGCAAAGGACGCTCAATTTCTTCTAACAAAATAGCATAAAAATCGATAGGCTGTTCAGTGCCAATATTAGAAAAATAATTGCGTAAGGTGTCTTTTACTACTTGTTTTAAGGTAATAGTTGCTAAATCTTCTGCTGTCGCGATTTTTTTATTCATATCATCAACTCCCTACTTCCCTTGTATTTGTCTTATTTTTCCATGGTGTACTAATTCAAAATATCATCCCACAATAAAGTGGGATGAATGTTAGTTTTTAGAATGACATCTACCGAGTAAAAGCATCCGCTGTTTCGTCTGTCTCACTGGTTTCGACTTCTAACGCCGCGTCTTTAAAGTAAACAGTTTCTTCTGGTGCAGAAAGAGGAGGTGTTTGGCTTTTAAGTTTTTTTGTTCGCAGGGTTGTTTTTAACGGAGATTTCGATTTTGTTAGCCATTCTTTATTAAATTGTTTTAAGTGTTTGCCAAGCGCCGTGAGTTTTGTCTGTGTATTACCTAACGCTTCTAATGTCTTAGCAATTTTCACTAATTGCTTATCTAAACCCGCTTGTGCTTTGAGGGCTTGTTGATAAGTTTTTTTAGCCGTCTTTAATTGTTTTTTCCCCGCCGCTGTATTCGCAACTGATTTCATGCGTGTTTCAGCTGTTTTGATTTGTAATTTATTTTTAGCCGTTTCTTTTTTGAGGGCTTTTTCTTTTTTTCGATGCGTTAAAATTTCTTTATTCAATTGTTTGACCAGTTTACTGGGTGTCGCTAAAAAATCTTTTTCTACTTTTTTCAAATTGATCAAAGTGGTTGCAGCAGTCATACGTTTAACTTTACTTCGTGGCATGTTCAATTATCCTCTGAGAACTGACGATTCGAGTGTTAAAATTTACCATCGAACCCATTTAAAAGTCTACTGATAAGGATGAGGATTATATCAGTAATCGATTTTCCCTTATTGATTTATCCCCATTATCTCTATTAAAGTAGCAATACTTTGAAGTCACCTGATTGCGCTGGAGGGAGTTTTAAGTCGATGAGTAACGCAAGTCTGAAAGAACAACTGCAAGCTGTTGCGTCTCAGTTATCTGATACGGTTGTAACTGAAACGGCCAAACCGGAGCAACGCGTAAATAAAAATTTACCGTCGTCAGGAAAGAATGCTGAAAAAAAGAATATCAAAAAAGAGACGGCGCCCAAGCCTAAATGGCTAGACTATGTTCAGTATGGTGTTGAATTATTAAAAATTTATTTTCCTGCTAGTTTCACACCGCCGAATCAAGTGAAGCCTTTAAAAAAGGGAATTAAACAAGATTTGGTGAAGCGATTGAGCACCTTAGAGGCGGTGGTAACGGAAGATAAAGCTTGTATGGTCAAGAGTCTTGCTTATTATGTGAATACGATGGCTTATCACAAAAGTGTGTTGGAAGGAGTCACGCGTATTGATCTTGATGGCCAACCCGCGGGTGTGGTGACAGCAGAAGAAGCGCAATATTCGGCTCAACGACACCAAGCAAAACTGCAAGCAAAGCAAGCGGCTAGAGCGCAACAGTTTAAAAAATGAAGGCTCTTTCGGAAGATGAAAGAGCGATCACTTCTTCCCTCAAATCGATAAACGATAGGAATGAATAACGATGCATCATCATGGAAATGATATTGTCAATGTGGTTTCACTTGAGTCGGGTATTTTGCAAATTAGTTTGAATCGTCCTACCCAATTGAATGCATTGAGTCATGATTTATTACGCCAATTATCACAACTTTTTCACGAAGCCAAAACAGATCAATCAGTCAAAGCTATTTTATTGTGCGGAGAAGGTAAAGCATTTTGTGCGGGCGCTGATATTAAACAATTAGCTGCTTTAAATGGGCCGGAAGGTCTTGCTTTTGCTCGATTTGGGCAATCTGTTTTTCGAGCATTAGAATTGTTAGGTAAACCTTCTTTAGCTGCTATTCACGGATTTGCATTAGGCGGTGGCTGTGAATTAGCGATGTCAACAACGTTGCGAATTGCAGCAGCCAATGCGGTGTTTGGGCAGCCTGAAATTAAATTAGGTGTGATCCCCGGATTTGGCGGAACGCAGCGATTAGCACGGTTGGTCGGAAAAAGTCGTGCATTAGAGTTGTGTTTAACCGGTCGACGTTTTACGGCAGAAGAAGCGTTGCAATGGGGATTTGTTAACGAAATCACTCCGCCTGAAAAATTATTATCACGCGCAAAAGCAATCTTAGCAGAAATAACACAATTGGGTTCAGTTGCGATACAAGGTGTGTTGACAACCATTCAGCATGGCTATGATCTTTCATTAGAAGAGGCATTCGAATTAGAAGCGGCGCAATTTGGGTTATGTTGTAGCACAGCGGATAAACAGGAAGGTGTCACCGCTTTCCTTGAAAAGCGTGAAGCGGTATTTAATGGAGAATAATGATGCCGCAAAATGACGTGCTTTTTGAAGAAATGTCAGGGCGGGGTGGTGATCTCGGTATCATGACGTTAAATCGACCGCAGGCGTTAAATTCGTTGAATCACACAATGATTCTTTCCATGCTGAGTCAACTAAAAACGTGGGCTGATGCATCACATATTAAAGCCGTTGTTATACGCGCAGCAGAAGGCAGGGCATTTTGTGCTGGCGGTGATTTGAAATCAATTTATGACGCGATGTTGACGCGCGATCCTTCAATGACAACTTTTTTTCGAGATGAATATCAATTAAATCGTTTTATTTTTCACTTTCCTAAACCGTATATTGCTTTATTAGATGGTATTACTATGGGTGGTGGTGCCGGTGTTTCCATTCATGGTTCGCACCGAGTAGCAACAGAGCGATTGTTATTTGCTATGCCCGAAACCGGAATTGGATTTTTCCCTGATGTGGGTGGCACTTATTTTTTGCCGCGATTAATCGGTCAACTTGGATATTATCTCGGATTAACCGGCGCTAGATTGACGAGTGATGATTGTGTCGCATTGGGAATTGCAACACAGAAAATTGCACGAGAGTCGATGGCTGATTTAATTCAGGCATTGGCACAAGCCGTATTTTCAACGCAGCCTAATGACAGCGTGACAAGCATTATTCAATCATTTGCTATTCCTGTTGAACCCTCGGCATTATTAGAACAGCGTACTGCGATCGATGCATGTTTTTCGAAAGAAAATGTTGAATCTATTCTATCTCACTTAAACGTTTCAACGCATTCGATTTGCAAAGAAGCTTATTCTGCTATGCAAAAAAAATCTCCGCTCAGTTTGAAAATTACTTTGCGCGCGTTGCGAGAGGGAAGGCAATTAGATTTTGATGCTTGCATGTGTCAAGAATATCATTTGGTCTGTCGTTTTCTGCAAGGCCATGATTTCACCGAAGGCGTGAGAGCGGTGTTGATTGATAAAGATCAAGCCCCGCTCTGGAAGCCAAACACGTTGGAAGACGTTACCATGGATCAAATCGAAACCTATTTTTCACCCATGGCAAGGGCATGAGTGCTTTGTAAGTGAATAAAGGCGAACACTAATGCGCTCCATAAGCAGGTCTTTGATAGACTGTTGCATCTGGATCGTCATTTATTACCACCGTATGATCTGCATTGCAGCGACTGTTTAACCATCTGATGTAAAGAAGAGGTGTTGCTACGATACCGATAAAGATGGCTGCACAGGCAATGCCAATAGCGATTTCATCATGTTGGCTTGGATCATCTGAAAATTTGATTAACTCTTCTTTAGTCAGCGCAGCTAACGTAATAATAGTAGGAAGTCCTAAGATAGCACCGCCTCCAACAGCAGCAGCGACTACACGGCATTGTTTTTCTTTTTTTTCTTCGCCAGTCAGGTGATCGGGGAGAGAAAAAAAACTACAAAATCTGTTATGCATTTTTAATATCCTTGATGATTATTTTTTGTAATGGCTGGTCGAAATTGCTGGAAATCATAATCAATTTTTAAAATGAGTCAATAGAAAATTTTTAAAATACAGTCAGTTAAAAAAGCAGGGTTTTGTTTATTGTTTTATTTATAAAGTACAGTTTTAAATGTCAACAGATCTATTTGTCAGAAGATGCTCTATACTGATCTTAAGGGACGAATAAAGTCTCAGAAGATTAAGATGCTGAATTTATTCATCTAATCATTTTGTTACCTGATAAGTTTAATAAACGAGGGGGTTTGTATGCTACCTGTCCAAATCACAATTCGTGGTATTCCTGCTTCTCCTGCTCTTGAATCTCATATTCGTAAACGAGCTGAAAAATTAAACCAATATTTTGATCGCATTAATAGCTGCCGTATTGTGCTTGAAATGTCGAAAAAACATCAGCATCAAGGCAGGCTTTATAATATGCGAATCGATATTAAGGTCCCGGGCAAAGAGTTGGTCGTCACTCATAAATTAAATGAAGATGTTTATGTGGCTATTCGTGATGCCTTCGATGCCATTGTTCGACAATTAGAATCTTATTCGCGAAAGATACACGGATTAGTTAAGACGCATCCTGAGGTCACACATGGTCGTGTTGCGCGCATGTTAACCGATGAAGGATATGGATTCATTGAAGGGATGGATGGTAATGAATATTACTTTAGTGTCACGAATGTTCATTTTCCACGATTCGAGCAATTATCCATTGGAGATACGGTTGAATATGTCGCTGAACCGTTGAATGATGGTTGGCAAGCACAACATGTTGTTAAGGAGCGAAGTTCGTAAAATTAAATTAGCTCTTCCTAAACGTTTTTATTCCTTGCGTTTCTCACGGGTAACCATTGATAATTCACCTTCGGTGATTCAGAGAAATGAAAGGAGTATCAACCATGCAGATTATTAAGCAATTAAATCAAATTATTTCGGAATTTCATTTATTAAAACATCCTTTTTACCAAGCCTGGTCAAATGGTGAATTAAATAAAGATATATTACAAAAATACGCGGCGCAGTATTATCATCAAGTCAAATCATTTCCTCGCTTTATTTCGCGTGTTCATACGCATTGTCCTGAAATCGATGCAAGAAAATGTTTGCTTGAAAATTTAGTTGATGAAGAAATCCATGGTACCGATCATCCAACTCTGTGGATGCAATTTGCAGAAGGATTAGGTAGTGCGCAAGAAGCGGTATTAAGTGAAAAGCCTGAGTTAGAAACTCAAACGATGGTCGATACTTTTTATGACTTAGCCCAACGTGATTGGCGAGATGGGTTATGTGCGCTTTATGCCTATGAGTATCAAGTCCCCGAAGTATCTGCTTCGAAAATTGAAGGATTGAAAAAATTTTATCAAGTCGAAGATGATAAAACCTTAGCTTTTTTCACGGCTCATCAAATATATGATGTGGAGCATTCACAGCAAGTTGCTCGCCTCATTGAACGTTACGTTGAACCGGAACGTGCCGCACACGCTACTCGCGAAGCAGCCATTGCATTGTGGGCATTTTTAGATGGCATGTGCCGAGTCGGTGGAATAGCTTGCCACACAGATGTACAGCCGCATTAACAGGTTGTTACACAACTTATCCCCAGAAACTGGGGATAAGTTGAAAGTGTTGCGAAATGACAGCCACTTTGTGGAAACCTTTACGATGGAATCGAAGTGAGTGAGTAGGCCAAGACCTTGCGGTTTTAGCCTCTCGTAGAATAGGGCTCTGTCGCAATTTCAACGGTAGCTTGCTAAAATCAGCAACCAAACTACTGTCTGGAGTTTAATCAGCGATCAGTTTTAAAGGCAAGCATTTCTTGAAAGATGTCATTTTGTTGGTTGTCCGTTGCTATCTCTCCTATTCACTAAGCTATCGTGACATTGAAGAAATGATGCTAGAACGTGGAACTAAAGTAGACCATTCAACCCTTAATCGTTGGGTCATTGAATACGCTCCATTATTAGAAAATGAATTTAGAAAAAATCACAAAAGGAAAACCAGCAGTAGCTGGAGAATGGATGAGACGTATATCAAAATAAAAGGCGTGTGGAATTATTTGTATCGTGTTGTCGATAAAGAAGGTAACACGATTGATTTCATGTTATCAAAACATCGTGATGAAGCTTCTGCTCAAGCCTTTTTTACAAAGGCAATTGGACCAAGTGGACTACCTGAGAAAATTACGATTGATAAAAGTGGTGCTAATAATTCTGGGATTGAAGCGATCAATTTACAATTAATTTTGTTAGCACTATTAGGATGTACATTCATGCAAATTCAAATTCGCCAAATCAAATATCTTAATAATATTGTTGAACAAGACCATCGCGGTATCAAAAGGATTGTAAAACCGATGATGGGATTCAAAGCATTTCATTCTGAAGAATCAACTTTAGCTGGTATTGAGCTATGTCGAATGTTGAAGAAAGGCCAACATGTTAATTCTGAAAACGTATTTGCATTTAAACAATTTTATGCGTTAGCAGCATAGTTGCGCCCAAGGGAAGTAGCAGCTTGGATTCTTACAAGCAAAACCAAAAATTGCGACAGAGCCAAATCCCGGGGCAGTCACGCCCACTATAATCGACCATGTGGAATTTGACAAAAGGAGCTCATATGCTATAGTGTACGCATGAGTACACAAACTAGAGGGTCTATTTATGAACACGTTAGTAAAAGTAGGAATGCGTGAATTTCGCGCCAATCTTCTACAGTATTTAATGATGACATCGCCAGTTGCTGTTACAAGACATGGCGAAACAATAGGTTTTTATATTCCTGCTCGGCATCATCACGATAAAGCGGAATTAGATGCTTTAAAAGAAGCAGCATTGAATCTTGAAAAATTGCTTTTATCAAATGGTGTTACTGAAGAAGAATTATTCGAAGAATTTCGTGCTTTAAGAGGCAGTGAAAATATCAAAATAAAAAAACACACCCCATAAAGAAGGAAGTGGCTCAATGTCATCTACTTTAGTATTAGATGCAAATATCATTATACGTGCTGTATTAGGTGAAAAAGTGAGAGATCATTTGTTAGAATTTAGCGAAGTAATTGATTTTTTTTACCCCAGATATTTGTGTAGAAGAGGTACAAAAACACTTACCGATTATCTTTAAGAAGCGTGGGATTTCTTCTGAATTACCCTTGAAAATTTTTTCTCATGTTAAAAATTTATTGCAAATAATAGATAGCAATCTTTATCAAGAACGAGAGCACGAAGCAAAACAACGAGTAAAAAATAGGGATTTGAATGATTGGCCAATAGTAGCAACAGCACTATTATTTAATTGTCCCATTTGGACAGAGGATAAAGATTTTTTTGGTGTTGGTATTTCGGTGAGCCTGTAAGTTATTTTGTGTAACTGCCATTTTTGTTACACAGGCATCCTATCTTCAAACTCGATAGCAAACCTGTTCATCGCAGCTCTCCAATCATGCAAAGACATAGTCCATTTTTTCGATGCATTTTGAATTGCTAAATATACCGCCTTTAATGCTGATTGATCACTAGGAAAAATTTTGCGGTTATTGATGGATTTTCTAATAACACTATTTAACGACTCGATCGCATTGGTGGTATAAATAATTTTTCGAATTTCTTCAGGATAAGAAAATAAGTATCCGCTAAAT
>CAYTKY010000051.1:0-15865 GCA_964438435.1 uncultured Coxiellaceae bacterium
TTTATCAGGCAAACCACCGACATTATGATGCGATTTAATAAGATGAGCTTTGCCTGTTTGGGTTGCAGCAGATTCAATCACGTCTGAATAAATCGTACCCTGCGCTAACCATTTTACATTTTTTATTTTTGCAGCTTCTGCATCAAAGACATGAATAAATTGACTGCCAATGATTTTGCGTTTTTTTTCAGGATCATCAACCCCTTTTAAAGCTTGAAAAAATTGTTCTCGCGCATCAACACAAATGAGATGAATACCAAAATGTTTTTCAAATATTGATTGTATTTGGGTAGCTTCATGAAGACGCAGCAAACCAGTATCAACAAACACACACGTTAATTGATCACCAATCGCTTTATGCAAAAGCAGTGCGGCAACAGAAGAATCAACACCACCTGATAAGCCTAAAATCACTTCTTCGTCACCCACTTGTTCACGAATAAATTCGATTTGCTCTTGGATAATGTTTTTCACAGTCCAATTTGACTGACAACCACAAATATCTAATACAAATCGTTGCAAAATACGTTTACCTTGTTGGGTATGTGATACTTCAGGATGAAATTGCAATCCATAAAATTTTCTTTTTTCATCCGCCATACCGGCAACAGGACAATTATTCGTACTTGCAATAGCAACAAATGATTCGGGTAATACACTCACTTGATCGCCGTGACTCATCCAAACATCCAACAATGACGAGCCATCCTCCGAAAAATGATCTTCAATTCCCTCTAGTAATCGAGAAGATTCGTGTAGAATCACTTGCGCATAACCAAATTCACGCTTAATTCCGACACTCACTTTGCCATTCAATTGCTCTGCCATGGTTTGCATGCCATAACAAATACCTAATAAAGGGCACCCCAAAGTAAAAATTATTTCCGGTGCACGAGGTGTTTCTTTTTGTGTGACTGATTCAGGACCACCTGAAAGAATAATGCCACTCGGCGCAAATTGAATTAATTCGTCCTGAGACATGAAGGCAGAATGTACTTCACAATACACCCCCATTTCTCGCACACATCGTGCAATTAATTGAGAATATTGCGAACCAAAATCTAGTATTAAAATACGCTGTGAATGTAAATGAGTCATGTTAGCTATACTTTTCGATGTTATAATTAGGTGCTTCTTTGGTAATTTGCACATCATGCACATGACTTTCGCGTACACCCGATGGGGTCACACGTACGAATTTTGCATGATCACGCAATGCTTGAATATCGGGAGATCCGGTATATCCCATGCCTGATCGTACACCGCCCATTAATTGATTAACGATGCTAATTAAACTCCCTTTATAAGGCACACGTCCTTCGATCCCTTCCGGCACCAATTTTTCTGCTTCAGCAGAATGATCTTGAAAATAACGATCGCTGGAACCATGCCGTTGCGCCATAGCACCTAATGAACCCATTCCACGATACGCTTTGTAGGAGCGGCCATGATACAACTCAACTTCCCCAGGCGCTTCTTCAGTTCCTGCGAATAAACTGCCGATCATCACAGCAGAAGCCCCTGCTGCCAATGCTTTACAAATATCGCCTGAATAACGAATACCTCCATCTGCGATCACCCCAACTTGGGTTTTCTTTAATGCGGCACTCACACTCGATATAGCGGTAATTTGTGGCACACCCACACCGGTCACAATACGCGTGGTACAGATCGATCCCGGTCCCACGCCCACTTTCACCGCATCTGCACCTGCTTCTGCTAAGGCAAGCGCTGCTTCACTCGTTGCAATATTGCCTGCAATTAAAGCGATATCCGGATAATTTTTCCTCACCCAACGCACACATTCCAACACATTTTTAGAATGGCCATGTGCGGTATCCACCACCAGAACATCAACACCTGCTGCCATTAAGGCAGCAACACGATCTTGTGTATCCACGCTGGTACCCACTGCGGCACCTACGCGTAATTGTCCGAGATCGTCTTTACATGCCAATGGTTTTTCTTGTTCTTTTAAAATGTCTTTTACTGTAATCATCCCTTGCAATTGAAAAGCATCATTCACGACTAATACTTTTTCAATGCGATGATGATGTAATAATTTTTTCACTTCTTCTCGATCAGTCGATTCCTTCACGGTCACTAATCGATTTTTAGGTGTCATTAAATTTGCCACTGGTTGATCTAAATTCGTTTCAAAACGAAGATCCCGACTCGTGACAATACCAACTAATTCACCTTCTTTTTCTACGACAGGAAACGCATTGAAATTATATTTTTGACTTAACGCCATTAATTCACGCACGGTTGTCAGCGGTGAGATAGTAATGGGATCTTTGACAACACCACTTTCAAATTTCTTTACTTTACGCACTTGCGCTGCTTGTTCTTCAATCGACATGTTTTTATGAATGATCCCTAAACCACCCTCTTGCGCTAACGCAATCGCTAAACGTGCTTCGGTAACGGTATCCATCGCGGAAGATAAAAGGGGAATATTCAAGGTAATCGTACGTGTTAATGATGTCTTCAGACTCACGTGTTTTGGCAAGATAGACGATTCGCCGGGCAAAAGTAGAACATCATCAAATGTTAAAGCTAATTCGTTTTGTGCTAAACAGAGCATGTTAATTCCCCTACTTTAAAATTTGCAGGTTAAAATTAACGGCCCATTATACACGATTTTGAGCTAACTAAAAGAACCAAGATAACAAACTGAACACAAAAAGTCCGAAAAAGCCAATTCTTTTCACTCATCACACCTGCTATCATGCACTTCATGCAAACAATTGATATTGAAAACATTGAACAACGTGAAACGCCTATTTACACGGTTAGCCGTCTAAATAATGAGGTGCGTTTATTATTAGAAAAAGGATTTCCTCTCATTTGGGTTGAGGGCGAAATTTCAAATTTTGCCGCACCACATTCCGGCCATTGGTACTTTTCATTGAAAGATGCAGGCGCTCAAGTTCGTTGTGCGATGTTTCGTGGCAATTTACGAAAACTAGGCTTTTTAGCGAAAGATGGCATGCATGTAATGATTAAAGCACGCGTCAGTTTGTATGAAAATCGCGGAGATTTTCAACTGATTGCTGAGGATATGGAGGAACGCGGCGAAGGAAAATTACGTCGCGCATTTGAACTGCTGAAAAAAAAACTTGAAGCGGCAGGTTATTTTGATCCAGCACATAAAAAAGCCTTACCCACTATCCCCAAACAAATTGGCGTCATTACTTCTGCAACCGGTGCTGCTATTCGCGATATTCTGACGGTACTAAAACGACGCTACCCTTGTGTACCTATTCTCATTTACCCCACGCTTGTCCAAGGTGAAACCGCAGCACCTGCCATTGTAAACGCCTTGCAAACAGCCAACCGACGCAACGAATGCGATATTTTAATTTTGGCACGAGGAGGTGGTTCATTAGAAGACTTATGGCCTTTCAATGAGGAAATGGTTGCAAAAGCAATTTATGAAAGCCAAATTCCTATTATCAGCGGTGTCGGCCATGAGGTTGATTTCACTATCGCTGATTTTGTTGCCGATAAACGAGCCCCAACACCTTCTGCTGCGGCAGAAATGATTACACCGGATTCCACGGAATTATTATTATTATTAAAACGCCAATATCAGCAAATTGTTCGACAAATACAATTAAAATTAACTTCTACTAAACAACAACTAACCTGGATAAACACACACTTAAATCAACAACACCCTAAACAACGTTTAACTGAAAAAATGCAGCACTTAGATTTTTATGAATTAACCCTCGCACAACATCAGACACGTTTATTAAATCAATATCAGATGCAACTAAAAGAATGCACCGCTCGTTTACATCGCCACATACCATTACATCGCATTCACCAATTGCAAAATCAAATGCATTTGCAAGAACAACAATTGATTAATTTAATTCATTTACGTGTATCTGAAAAACAAACCAAGCTCACGAATGCATCTGCCAAATTAGATACCCTCAGTCCATTAGCCACGTTAAAACGTGGTTTTGCGATCGCTACAAAAAAGAAAAAAATAGTACGGGATATGAACGATGTGAATCCTGGTGATGAAATTCAATTACAATTGTCTAATGGGATAATGGATTGTCGGGTAGAAAAAATAACCCCCACGGTGCCTCTCCACGAAAAAAAATAAAACTGAAAAGGGATCGGTCACCCAATCCCTCTTCGCGACTCGCTTGATGATCATTTTCTGCGTGAACGGCGACGTTTTCTCACCGGCACTACTTTGATCACTTTATCTTTTTGTTTAGCGCTTTTTACTTTCTTCCCTTTTTTCGCAACACTCTTTTTCAACTTAGCCGCATGCTTCTTCTCAATACCCTTCATTACAGAAACCAATGCTTTGGCCTTTGCTTCAACCCCTTTCAAAATTTGACGCTCAATATTAGCAGCTACTTTGCCATAAGTGGTGGATTGCGTTTCTGCTATTTTACTCTTCATCTGACGGACTTTGCCAGTCAGTTTACTTTTGTAAGATCGTCCTAATTTTCGAGCTTTTTTCAAAGTTGCTTTTAATTTATTTTTATTACGCTCTTTTTCTCGTTGCAACTTCTTCACTTGCTTTTTTAGCTTTTTGACCATCGCCCGATAGTTTTTTTCCCCAGCCATGTGACTACATCTCCTTGTAAAAAAGAAATTCTATCCTTGCACTAAAACGGGTTTCACCGCTTGAATTGTCGAATTCACCATCATGGTGTCTGTATATCCAACCGTATCTAATAAAGAAATTAAATCATGTAATTTTTTTCCATGATTTTCTTTTTCCGTTTTGAGTAATGCATTTTCATGATTTAAGCGCTGAATTTCTTTACGAGAATCTTCAATTTCCGAAAGTAACAGCACCATTTTTTCTTCTAATTTCTGCAATAAATTTTCTGTCATGTTTCTTTCCTTCCTATTGATTTGAATAAGGTTCCAAATTGAATCTTGTATCATAGTCCATTTTTTTAAAAATAGTAACCGTCTGAATTCAACCTTAAGCAGGCGGAATAAATGCAACAGGCACACTCATGTCGCGCTCTTTCAAAAAGAATAAATGAACAGAGGGTGATACCACTCTGCGGTACCCCATAAAGAATGGTTGCAATAAATCAGCATAAAGTTTTCGTGTGATAAAAATGGTATTAGCCGGTTTATCCTGCAAAATAGGCCACCTTTTTGCAAGCGATGAGGCTGTCTGATCAATTCTTTCATCTCCCTTCACTTGATAATTCTTTGTATTAGGCGGTAATTGTAAATAAAAATTTAATTTACTTTCGGCATCCAACATCACCACCTGATAATCCTGCCAAGGCTTTTCTTGATTCACTTCTGCTTTCAGTAATGCAGCAAAATGACCGGTGCCGTAATGTGAATCATAATAAGCAGGTACGACATCCCATGCTCCCCATAAAAAAAGAAAAGAACAGATCACCATCACCGCTGACCATTGACGTCGCGCAATCGAAACAGAATCGGATGACATCCAATCTGCGATCAACAAAATAGCGTAAGGAACGATGGGTAATACATAGTAACTGCGACGCGATCCGCTTAACGTAAAAAATAGAAATAACCCCAGTAAAGTCCACGCAATCCAACGTGAATCAATAGACATTTTTTTCCACCGTGATGGTAGCGTGAACAAAGTAGGGATCAGAAAAATAGTCCATGGCAACAAATAAATTGGTAAATAAATAAAATAGGTAAAGATAGATCCTTGATGATCGAACGGCTGAAAGTATCGCAAAATATTTTCTCGATAAACAAGATACAAACCATTTTCCTGATAATTTTGACCGCCGATATGCGTCGACAACCAAAAAGGAACTAAATAAATAACCAGGGCAGGAATCAGCCCAAAAAATAAAGCAGGACGACAATGTTGCTTCCAAGATCGCTGCAATACTATATCGATCCCCACCGCCATCACAGGAATGATCATACCGACCAACCCTTTACATAAAGAAGTCAGTGCCATTGCGATAAAAAAAACAGCATAAGCAAAAAAATTACTTTGCTGGCGATGATCGCGATACCATGACACCGCCCACAGTGACCCTGCCAAATTGAGCATATCAGCACTACTGGTACGCGCCCAAAAAAGAAAATAAAAAGTAGTCAACAATAACCAACCGGCCAATAAGCCCAATGATTTATTTTTGACAGTGATACCGATTCGATAAATAGAATAGATAGCAAGCAAGCCTGATAAAGCAGAAGGCAACCGCAAACTCCACGTGGATAATTCGCCCGTGATTTTAGCAACAAAAGCAATCAACCAATATGACAGTAAGGGCTTGTCATAATATTGGCTTTCGCCTAAATAAGGATGAAAAAAATCTTGACGATAAAACATACCAAAAACAATATCCGCCCAACGATGCTCTTGTGTCCAAATATCTCGCGAACCCAATAGAGTCAATAACAAGCAAGCGGATGCTAGCATTAAATAGCTGATTTTTGCTTTATTTCCCCACAAACGATCGATCATCGTCGAACTTTTCATTGGCTTAACCTCTTTGAAAGGACGGATTATACGCAGTCACTATAAAAATTTATAGACAAAGCAAAGACGATGCACTATAAAAAAGCACGGATAATGGGCATACAATCTACCTTACCCGCGGCGTAACTACTCACCCGGCGTCATTGCGAAACCCGCGTTTTTTGCGGGTTGAAGCAATCCAGTTAGCATTCTTATGGATTGCTTCGTCGCAAAAAACGCTCCTCGCAACGACGAGTGAGTAGTTACCCAGCGGCAACTATTCCGCATTTTCTATCGGAGAAAATACTATGTTTAAAGGCAGCATGGTCGCATTAGTGACGCCTATGAATGAAGATGGTTCTATCGATCAAACATCACTATTTGATCTCATTGAATGGCATATTCATGCAAAAACAAACGCCATTATTATCGCTGGATCAACAGGCGAAGCCGCCACCTTAGAACCCGATGAACAATTTGAATTAATCGCGATGACTGTCAAACAAGTGGCCGGGCGCATTCCTATTATTGCCGGCACAGGAACACATTCTACTAGCGCAACGTTAAAACTCACAGAAAGTGCACGACTAGCCGGAGCAGATGCCTGCCTCATCGTGACACCTTATTACAATAAGCCCACACAAAAAGGGCTTTACCAACATTATAAAACCATTGCTGAAGCCACCTCATTGCCAATCATTTTATATAATGTACCAGGTCGAACCGCATGCGATCTGTTGCCTGAAACAATTGAACCCTTATCCAAAATCAAAAATATTATTGGGATTAAAGAAGCGACCGGCAAATTAGAGCGCAGTGAAGCAATTCGTAACCGTTGTGGTCATGATTTTAAAATTTACAGCGGCGATGATGCCACCGCACTATCACTCATGCTGCAAGGTGCTCACGGCGTCATTTCAGTCACTGCTAATATCACACCCCATAAAATGTATGATATGTGTGAAGCGGCATTAAACCAGCAGCAACAAAAAGCTGAACACATTAATGCAGAACTGATGTTGCTCCATCAACGATTATTTGTTGAAGCGAATCCAATTCCTATTAAATGGGCCTTACATAAAATAGGAAAAATTAAAATGGGAATTCGTTTACCTTTATTACCGTTAGATCATCAATATCATCAAGAAATAGAAGAAGCGATGCAAATAGCAGGAGTGATACCCCAATGAAAATAATTAAATTAGTTTGTTACGCTACAATACTAGCCCTTACTTTATCCGCTTGCTCCTCTTTTTCAACGCGCGATCAAGCTTATTTATCTGCTCAAAATGTTCCGCCACTAAAAATTCCGCCCGGTGTTTCAGGCCATGCATTTCAGGCTTATTATCCCGTCTCAGATAAAACTTACGCCCATGCACCTAGAGATATTGGCCTCACACCCCCCGGATTGAACGAATAAAACTAGCAAGAAATAAAATACGCAGTATAATTCGCTGCACATAAGGAGAGGTACCGAAGCGGTCATAACGGCGCCGACTCGAAATCGGATGGGGAGTTTATGCTCCCACGAGGGTTCGAATCCCTCCCTCTCCGTTTTTTGATAACTTATTAACTAATAGTCATTCTTTTTCCACAATTCTATTTTCATCCATTAAATTTAACTCGAAAATTAGCAGTGTATTTTTTTCGCATTGACTTTAATGATTCTACTTTTTAATTGTATGGAAAAATCCTAAGATACAACCATTTTATTATTTTAATTTTAAAAGAGGCACCACATCATGGAAAAAATCGATCAATTAATTCATGCGAAATGGATTATTCCTTGTGAAGATCATCAAACTGTTTTAGAAGATCATGCATTAGCAATTAAAAATGGTCGTATTCTCGCAGTGTTATCGAGCGAAGAAGCGCGCAAACGTTATCAGGCCACACATGAAAATCATTATACTACCCATGCCATCATGCCTGGATTTATAAATAGTCATACCCATATTGCAATGAATCTTTTTCGGGGACTCGCTGATGATTTGGAATTAATGGATTGGTTAAATAATTATATTTGGCCTGCAGAAGGAAAATGGGTGAGCCATGAAATGGTTTATGATGGCTCGCTACTTGCGATGGCCGAAATGATTCGCGGCGGCATCACTTGTTTTAACGATATGTACTTTTATCTTGAAGCAACGGCGCAAGCAGCAGAAAAAGCTGGCATGCGCGCGCACATTGGAATGACCATTATCGATGTGCCAACTGCTTGGGCATAAACAACGGAAGAATACTTTGCAAAAGGAATTGAATTTTATCAGCAATATCAACATCACGAACTCATTCAGCCAACACTCGCACCTCATTCCACTTACACCGTTTCAATTGAAAATTTAGCGAAAGTAAAAGAATTAGCCGCACAATATCATTTAAAAACTAATATTCATTTGCAAGAAGCGCCATCTGAAATTGCATTTTCGATGGAAAAATTTCAGCAACGACCTTTACAACGTTTATATGACATTGGTTTTGTTTCATCTGATTTAATTGCCATTCACATGACACAAATTGATAAAAATGATTTAGCTCTCTTAAAAGAAACTCAACCTAATATTGTGCATTGCCCTGAATCTAATATGAAACTAAATAGCGGTGCATGCCCTGTGGCGTTATTGACACAATCCGGCATCAATGTGGCACTGGGTACAGATGGCGCAGCCAGCAATAACGATCTTGATATGTTTGGCGAAATGCGATCAGCTGCTTTTCTCGGAAAAATTACCGCCGATGATCCTCGCGCCATTCCCGCTCACACTGCCTTAAAAATGGCCACCATCAACGGTGCAAAAGCATTAGGTATCGATAAAAAAACGGGATCGCTCACAGCAGGCAAATCAGCTGATTTTATTGCGATTAATTTAGAAGAAATTGAAACACAACCACTTTATCAACCTATTTCGCAAATTGTGTATTCTGCTTCTCGTCATCAAGTAACCGATGTATGGGTGGCAGGGAAACAATTGATGAAAAATCGTCAATTACTCACGCTGGATGAAAAAGAGCTTCTTGCAAAAGCACAAAATTGGCGCAAAAAGATTAAAAATTAGGTATAATGCCCGGCGTTTTTGGCTCTCATAAGAGAGCCACGTTTTTTTTATTAAATAACGAGGAATTAGGTATGCCAATCGAACATACATTATCCATTATCAAACCTGATGCGGTTGCAAAAAATAAAATTGGTGAAATTATTAGCCGATTTGAAAAAGGTGGATTACGCATTGTTGCAGCAAAAATCATGCAGTTAAGCAAACATCAAGCTGAACAATTTTATGCCGTTCATCGTGAACGCCCTTTTTATTCTGCGCTCGTCAATTTTATGAGTTCAGGACCTGTCTTAGTACAAGTGTTAGAAGGTCACAATGCCATTGCATTGAATCGTCAAATCATGGGCGCAACAAACCCCAAAGAAGCGGCAGCCGGGACAATACGTGCCGATTTTGCTGATTCTATCGATCATAACGCCGTACACGGTTCCGATGCGCCAGAAACAGCTAAGCAAGAAATTGCCTTCTTCTTCAAGCCAGAGGAAATTGTTGCTTACGTTGCAGAAAATGAGCTCGCCTAAGTGTTAATTTCTTCATCGACAACAAAAATTAATTTGCTAGGCCTTGATCGTCAAGGCCTGCAAAAATTTTTTATCAGTATTAATGAAAAACCTTATCGCGCAGAACAAGTGTTGAAGTGGATTCACATGAATGGCGTACAAGATTTTCATGCGATGACCAACATTAGCAAAGCATTGCGAGAAAAATTATCTGAGACGGCTGACATTATTTTGCCACAAATTATTTATGAAAAAGCCGCTAAAGATGGTACTTATAAATGGTTATTAAAATTAGCGGATGGCAATTGCATCGAAACGGTTTTTATTCCAGAAAAAACACGCGGTACGTTGTGTGTTTCATCGCAAGTCGGCTGCATCTTAAATTGCGATTTCTGTTCGACAGGAAAACAAGGATTTAATCGCAATTTAACCACAGCAGAAATTATCAGCCAACTATGGATTGCTGTTCGTCAATTATCAAAAACTCAAGGCACGCATGATCGTAGTGTCACGAATGTCGTGATGATGGGGATGGGCGAACCCTTGCTTAATTTCGACAACCTCATTCCTGCATTGCAACTCATGCTCGATGATTTTGCTTATGGACTCTCCAAACGCAGAGTCACCGTGAGTACCGCTGGGGTGGTACCAGCCATGTATCAATTACGTGATCAATTAGATGTTGCCCTTGCCGTTTCTTTGCATGCACCGAACGATGAATTACGCAACCAACTTGTACCACTCAATAAAAAATATCCGCTCAAAGAATTAATGGCCGTTTGTCGAGAATACTTCAAAAATGACCATCGACGCTCCATCACCATGGAGTATGTCATGCTAGCTGGCATCAATGACACACCGCAACACGCACGAACATTAATTAAACTATTGAACGGGATACGAGCGAAAGTGAATCTCATTCCTTTCAATCCTTTTCCCCATACCGTTTATGAACGATCTGATGATGAAACCATCGACCACTTTCGCGATATCCTTCTAAAAGCAGGTTTCAATACGACTGTTCGACGAACCCGTGGTGATGATATTGATGCGGCTTGCGGTCAACTAGTCGGGCAAGTTAAAGATAAAACACGTCGCCATGAACGATATTTAAAAAAAGCAACGGGCTTAAAAACCCCCTCCCCGTTACCCTTGAAAAAAATGATTGGCGATCACGGTAGATCATCATAAAATATAAGGATATGCGTCGTCACTGCAAAAGGATTTCACTCAGCATAACTGATAAGGACAGGATGTCTATGACAAATGAAGCCCAACAACCCACTGCGGCTGAAGAAAAACGAGCCCCTTTTGGAAAGCGCTTGAAATCCAAACGCGAATCCCTTGGCCTTGAACGAAAAGATGCAGCAGCACAATTACGCCTAAATGAAAAAATTATTATCATGATGGAAAATGATAAATATTCGCCTAATTTACCTATTACGTTTGTTCGTGGTTATTTGCGATCTTACGCAAAATTTTTGCAAATTCCTGAATTCGAAGTCAATCAAGCCCTTGCACCTATCAAACAAAAAATTGAATCAGCCTATCCTGTTATTAAACCGATCGCATCGACTGCACCGGCAGGCAGTTATTTCATGTCCGTTTTCACTTACTTGGTGGTTTTTACGTTAGTCGGTTTAGTTGGAACGTGGTGGTATCGTCATCCACCCACTGGTTTTTCTTTATTAATGGAAAATAAACAAACAAACACTCGTTCTGCTGCAGCAGAACCTCAGCCTTTCGCTATTAACAATACGGACATGGCCGAAACCTCCACCAGCACTAACAAAACAGAATCTCCCGCGGAAGAAATCAACAAAAATGATCTTACAAACGAACAATCAGCAGCCACCAGCACAACTGAACCAACAGAAAATAAATTCTCAACCTCCACTTCCATTGAAAACAAAATTTCCTCAGAGAACACGCAAACATCGGTGAATGTTGCAACTAAAACAATACCGACACCCACCGCACCATTAGAAGCACCTGACAAAAAAACAAGCGATGTCACGGATGACGACGATGATAACGAATAAAACAAAACACCATCACACATCTTCAAATTTCATCGCATAGCAAGGTTAGCAGTCATCGCTAATACCTTGTACAATGTGTCGAATTTAATTGAGGAGATGAATCGTGTCTGAAATAGTCCAAGCCGTGCGTGGCATGAATGATATTCTTCCGGAAGAAACACTTGTTTGGCAACATGCCGAACATATTTTTCGACGCGTGTTGCAAAGTCATGGTTATCATGAAATACGATTTCCGATTTTAGAAAAAACAGAATTATTTAAGCGATCGATTGGTGAAGTCACCGATATTGTCGAAAAAGAAATGTATACTTTTTTAGATCGTAATCAAGAAACACTCACGCTACGCCCTGAGGGAACCGCTTCTTGTGTGCGTGCGGGCATAGAGCATGGATTACTTTATCATCAAATTCAGCGTCTCTGGTATCGTGGCGCTTTTTTTCGTCATGAGCGTCCGCAAAAAGGTCGTTATCGTCAATTTCATCAATGTTCGGCTGAAGTATTTGGATTGCCTGGACCAGACATTGATGCCGAATTAATTCTCATGTCAGCGCATCTTCTTGATCGATTAGAAATCAGACCCTTCACAACGTTACAAATTAATTCATTGGGGACACCTGAAGCACGCAGTCAATACCGCAAACAATTAGTTCATTATTTTAATCGCCACAAAGAGGATTTAGATGAAGATAGTTTGCGACGATTACATAAAAATCCGTTGCGCATTTTAGATAGTAAAAATCCCGAATTAAAATCGATTATTTCAAATGCGCCAAAATTATTAGATCATTTAGATGATGAATCACTAAAACATTTTGAGCTATTGCAAGAACACTTAAAACACGTCGGCGTCCCATTTGAAGTCAATCCTTGTCTGGTGCGCGGCTTAGATTACTACACAAAAACAGTGTTTGAGTGGGTCACAGAAAAATTAGGTGCACAAAACACTGTTTGTGCTGGCGGTCGTTATGATGGTCTCGTTGAACAATTAGGAGGCAAACCAACCCCGGCTATTGGCTTTTCATTTGGGATGGAACGAACGATTGCCCTCATGAAAGAAGCGAAGCAAAAATACGAGGCGCCCCTCCATGCTTATCTGATTACTGATAGTGAAGCTGCTTTTGCTGCCGGTTTAAAATTAGCCAATTATTTACGTAGCAAAGTCATTCACTTGCGGCTAGTTATGCATTGCGGTGGCGGTACTTTAAAAAATCAGTTCAAAAAAGCAGATAAAAGTGGTGCTTTATATGCCATTATTATTGGTGAACATGAACTCAAAACACGTTCTGTTTCAATCAAAAATTTGCGCGATGACATTCAGCAGCAAACACTTTACCAAGATGAATTAGCAGAATATTTGAAATTGAATATTTCAAAGAAATCACCGAGCACAAATTCAGGCTGATTCCCCATTCCATCTCAGGAAAAAATCTGATTTAATACTGGGCCAACGACGCGCTGTTTTTGAGGATCATCCCTTGACAGAATACATGACGGAACAAGAACAAATTGAGTTGCTAAAAAATTGGATTAAGCAATATAGTCTGGTTATTTTAGCTGGCGTTGTCATTGCGATTATAGCGATTACGGGTTCACGTTATTGGCAACAACGTCAGAATAAAATATTGAGTCATGCCTCTGCTATTTATGACGAAATGTTAACTCGTCGAGCACAAAATGATGCGGAAACCACGTTAGTGCAAGCGCAAAAATTGTATACGCACTACCCTAAAACCGTCTATGGGCAAATGGCTGCCTTTATGCTGGCAAGAGATAGCGTCGTGAAAAAAAATTACCCTGAAGCACAAAAATATTTATATTGGGTATTAGATCACAGCAGCCTTTCTTCGATCCAACAAATTGCAAGAATTCGTCTTGCTCGTCTTTTTATTGCAGAAAACAACCCCCAAAAAGCGATCGAAATATTGCAAGTCATCAATAACAAAAGTTTCGATGGTTTAGTCGATGAAGTCAAAGGCGATGCTTATTTAAAAATGAACCATGTCGAAATGGCGCATTCATCTTATCAGCAAGCACTATCCGAATTGCCTAATGCTGAATCGATTCGCCCATTATTACAAATGAAATATGACAACCTTGCGACGCTCTCTTCATCTTAACTAGGTCCTTCTATGTACAAGCACATCATAAAATTTTTATTATCCAGTTTAGCCTGTTTTGTTTTTTCTTTTTCACTCACTGCTTGCAGTAGCTTTTTTGATAAAGACAATACACCCCAGCCTGCTCCATTAATTCAATTTACCCCTGAAATGAAACCACATCGCTTGTGGTCAACGAATACCGGTTCGGGTTCAGGTGATGAATATCTCAAAATCAACCCTGTTGTCACTGAATCAGCTATCTTCACAACAGGGCATACCGGTCGCGTTACTGCTGTCAATAAAATGAATGGCCATATTCTTTGGCAGACGGACACAGGCTTACCCCTTGCAACAGGTGCGGGTGTCAGTGATGGCTTGGTTATCGTTGGGAGCCGTGAAGGCGACGTGGTGGCACTACAAGAATCGGATGGAAAACAACGTTGGAGAACAACTATTCCTGGTGAAATATTAGCACAACCAGCCATAGGGAATGGCGCGGTCATTATCAAAACCACCGATGGTTTTGTTTATGCGCTATCCATCCATGATGGGCATCAACGTTGGTTATTTCGTCAAACTGAGCCTAATTTAATTTTGCGCGGTGCAAGTGCGCCTGTGATAGGAAAGAATAGTGTCATTGTTGGATTTGCAAATGGCAATCTTGCAAAATTAGCACTCAACGATGGTCAGTTATGGTGGCAACAAGCCGTTGCTATTCCAGAAGGTGCTTTTGCTATTCAGCGCATGATTGATATTGATGCAAACCCCCTTCTTTTCGATCATTATCTTTATGCAGCCACCTATCAAGGTAATATCGCTTCATTCGATTACTTCTCAGGTAGGTTATTGTGGTCACATGATATTTCTTCTTTTACAGGGATGATCGCTGATCAGCATCATGTTTATATTTCTGATGCAAAAAGTAACGTATGGGCATTTGATGCTGACAGTGGTCTCGTTAATTGGCGTCAAGATGAATTAAAAGCACGTGTCGTCAGTGGTCCTGCTAGCATGGGTCATTATGTCGTCGTTGGTGATGCCGAAGGTTATTTGCATTGGCTAGATAAAAATGATGGTCACTTTGTTGCGCGCGATCATATCGGTTCAAAGATATATGCAGCACCGATTGCTGACAATGGGATGCTTTACGTACTAACTGATACTGGGTACTTAGTTGCCTATACACTAGGATAACAACCTATGCTACCCGTTGTTGCGATTGTTGGCCGGCCTAACGTAGGCAAATCCACTTTATTCAATTGCTTTACACGCTCGCGTAATGCGCTTATTTCTGCTTATCCTGGCACAACACGGGATCGACAATACGGCGAATCTCGATTGGATGATCGTCATTTCATCGTCATTGACACCGGTGGCATGACACAGGAATTAGATGAAGTGGGGCAATTAATCACACAACAAGCCTTACAAGCGATTGAAGAAGCTGATATCGTTTTATTCTTAATGGATGCGCAAGCAGGGGTCACCCCTGATGATAGAATCATTGCCGACACATTAAGACGCACTGGGAAAAAAATTCATTTAGTTGTCAATAAAACAGAAGGCATGGATCCTTCTCTTTGCACTACCGATGCTTATGAATTAGGCATGCCTTCTCCCGTTGCTATTTCTGCGGTACATCAAGCAGGTATCAGACACTTAGTAGAAACACTTTTCCCATCTTCACATGAAGAAGCACTACCAGAAACAG
>CAYTKY010000052.1:0-15772 GCA_964438435.1 uncultured Coxiellaceae bacterium
TATGCGCATCCGGCAACCACGTATGCAATGGCCACATCGGTACTTTGACTGCAAAGGAAAATAAAAAGGCGAGAAAAATCCATATTTGTGTTGATAATCCCAATGGCAGTCCATAATAATTTTGTATCATGAAACTACCGGTTTGACTGTAAAGATAAATCAAAGCAACCAACATTAAAATGGAACCAAAAAATGTAAATAAGAAAAATTTAATGGAAGCATAAGAACGATTAGCACTGCCCCACATACCAATCGATAAATACATGGGAATTAACATGCCTTCCCAAAAAACATAAAAAAGAATGGCATCCATTGCACAAAAGACGCCAATAATCATTCCTTGCATCACCAAAAAAGCAGCCATGTATTGCGAAACACGCTGCTTAATCATATGACAACCCGCAATGATGACTAACAATCCTGTGAAATTCGTCAGGATAACCATTAACAATGAAATGCCATCAACCCCAACGGCATAATGAATTTGATAAGCGTTAATCCATAAATGATTTTCCACAAACTGCATATCATAACGACTGGAATCAAAGCCTAAACACAATGGAATCGACAACAAAAGGTTAATGACAGCAATCGTCGCTGCAATCACACGAGCGGCTTTTTCGTCTTTGCTATCACTGCTGCTTAACACTAAAACGGCACCGACCAAAGGCAAACTGATCAACACAGATAACAAAGGAAAATGCTCAAACATGATTACAATCCAAGACTATACCAAATTAAGAAAACCAAAATGCCCAACACCATCGCCAATGCATAATGGTATAAATACCCTGTTTGTGCACGACGCGCTGTTTGCGCAAACCATCGAATCAATCGTCCTGAACCATTGACACAAACATCATCAATGATTTTGACATCCGTCACATCATAACAAAGATGTCCTGCCTCTTGCGTTCCTTGCACGAATACCGTTTGATTAAAATCATCGAAACCATACTTGCGAACGAGAATCGTATAAATCCATGCAAACCGTTTTTTAAAACTATCTGCCCAACGTGGAAAAACAAGAGTAAACAGCCAGGCTGTGATTACACCGGCCATGGCTAACCAAAAAACTAAACTTTTTCCTGCTTCTAATGCCATTAATTTTGCACCCGGATAATCCATCGCTATTTGCCCAATCACATTATGATTGGGTAACACAAAAATACTTTCACCTAATAATGGATCACGTGAAAACAACATCGGATTAATGAGTAATTGCCCTGACACCACACTCGGAATCGCTAATAACACTAACGGCAACCAGACAATCCACGGTGATTCATGAACGTGATGACGCAACGCTGGATCAACATGCTGAGTGCCATGAAATGTCATAAAAACAGCACGAAATGTATAAAGCGGTGTGATAAAAGCAGAGGCTAAGACGCATAAATAAGCATAATGTGCACCAGGAATCGTGCTGAATTCCGCTGCTTCAATAATCACATCTTTTGAATAAAACCCAGAAAAAGGAGGTATCGCAGATAAAGCTAATGCACCGATGACAAAAGTAAGATAAGTAATAGGCATATACCGTGCCAAGCCACCCATCTTTCGCATATCTTGTTCATGATGCAAAGCAATAATCACTGAGCCTGCTGCTAAAAATAATAAGGCTTTGAAAAAAGCATGGGTGATCAAGTGAAAAATCGCAGCATCATAAGCAGAAACACCTAATGCCACAGCCATGTAACCCAACTGTGAAATAGTTGAATAAGCAATAACGCGTTTTAAATCATATTGCACAACCGCTAAAAGACCCATAAAAAAGGCGGTGGTACCACCGATAATAACAATCGTACTTAATGCCGTTGTTGAATATTCAAAAATCGGTGACATACGTGCCACCATGTAAATGCCGGCTGTCACCATCGTTGCCGCATGAATCAAAGCAGAGATGGGTGTAGGACCTTCCATCGATTCGGGCAACCAAACATGCAAAGGAACTTGTGCTGATTTTGCCATCGCACCAAAAAATAAGAGAAGACTAATCAGCGTAATCACGGGTACGTCTGTCGTTGGAAACAGTGAAATCGTTTTATCAACCATTAAAGGCACTTGTTGAAAAATATCGTGATAGGAAAGCGTACCGAAAAACATCAGTATCGCAGCAATCGCTAAAATAAATCCGACATCACCCACACGATTCACAATAAACGCTTTTAAACTGCCAAAAACAGCTGATTCGCGTTTAAACCAAAAACCAATCAACAAATAAGAAACTAATCCAACACCTTCCCATCCAAAAAATAGTAATAATAAATTATTAGCTAATACCAAAACCAACATAGAAAAAGTGAAAAGCGAAACATAACTAAAAAAGCGCGTATAACCGGAATCATCCGCCATGTAACCAATCGTGTAGATATGCACCATCAAAGAAATAAACAAAACGATTGTGGTCATGATCACACTTAAAGGATCTAATAAAAATGACACATCGAAATGCAAAACACCTGCCGTTGCCCATGTGTAATAATTGATTTCAAGGGCAGGATGACGTTGAATGACGATCATGTTAAATAAATAACACGATAACAAAAATGAAATACCCACCAATGTAATTAACAATCGATGCGTGAAGACACGACCGCATTGTTTACCGCCCACACCCGCTATCACAGCACCCGCCAGTGGCAGTAAAACAATTAACAATGCAATTAAACTTAAAGAATTTTCCACCTTATTATCCTTTCAACTCATCCAGATCTTGTACTTCAATGGTCGCGCGTTGACGATAAAGCACAACTAAAATCGCCAAACCAATCGCAGCTTCTGCAGCAGCGACTGTCAACACAAAAAATACAAAAATTTGCCCAGTGGCATTACCTATAAAATGTGAGAAAGCAACAAAATTGGTGTTCACGGATAATAAAATTAATTCGATCGACATTAATAAGACGATCATATTTTTGCGATTCAAAATAATCCCCGCCATCCCCAAACCAAATAAGAGTGCGGCAAGCATTAAAAATTCTGTGAGTGATGGCATGATATCAGACACCTTTTTGTTTGGATTCAGATGACATCTTGATAAGACGCACACGATCTTCAGGACGCACCGCGATTTGTACTTCAGGTAATTGCACTTTGCGTCGCACAGGCGGGCGATGCGTTAAAGTAATCGCAGCAATAATCGCTGTTAACAATAACACGCCAGCAATTTCAAAAGGATAGGCATAATGGGTATAAAGTGCTAAACCCATTTGACGAATGTTACTATAATCGACTGGTTCATTAGGCGGTATGGGTGCGTCCGTGAGACCAAAATAGGTTGGACCGACGGATGCCATCATAAAACCCATCATCAACAAAATGATCACCACACCTAAAGGCCAATAACGAACAAAACCACCGCGTTTTTTCTCTCTATCGACATTTAACATCATCACCACAAATAAAAATAAGGTCATCACGGCACCCACATAAACCAGCAGCAAAATGAGTGATAAAAATTCCGCACGCAAGATCATCCAAACACCAGACATTGCAAAAAATGTTACGACCAGTGATAACACACTGCGAACAGGATGCTGTGACGTAATCACACCGACAGCAGAACTCACTGCCAACAATGAGAATAAATAAAAAATAATATGAATCAGTGTCATCGATATGCCTTATCTTCGTTTCTATCTTTTGCAATTTGTTTTTCGTATTGGTCACCAATCGCCAATAATTTATCTTTAGTTAAAATATTTTCGCCACGCGCAGAAATATCATAATCAGCCATGTTCGTTAACACGATCGAATCAACAGGGCACGCTTCTTCACAAAAGCCGCAATAAATACATTTAAATAAATCAATTTCATATAATGTCGTTCGACGCGATCCATCTTCTCTCGGCTCTGAATCAATCGTAATCGCTAATGCCGGACACACTGCTTCACATAATTTGCATGCGATACAACGCTCTTCGCCATTAGGATAGCGACGCAAAGCGTGAAGTCCACGAAAACGTGGTGAAACCGGTGTTTTTTCCTCAGGATATTGAATGGTAAATTTCTTTTTCCAGAAATATTTATTCGTAACACGCATCCCGCCCAGTAAATCCCAGAGTGAAAAACTTTTAATGTATTGTCTTAATCGTTGCCACATTTTTTCACCATGCACTTATCTATTAACAGAAAACCAAGGGCTTAATTGAAAGTGTACTGCGAATGCAATTAAGATGACCCATATTAACGTCAGCGGAATAAAGACTTTCCAACCTAATCGCATGATTTGATCGTAACGATAACGAGGGAAAGTCGCTCTAAACCATAAATAACAATACAAAAAGAAACAAACTTTGATAAATAACCAAGCAGGTCCAGGGACCCAAGCAAAAGCTGCATCAAGATAAGGAATATTTTGAAACGGTGATAACCATCCGCCTAAAAAAAGCAATGAAATGACCACAGAAATTAATGTCATATTGACATATTCTGCAAAGAAAAAAAGTGCAAACGTTACGCCGGAATATTCCACATGAAATCCGGCAACTAATTCAGATTCACCTTCTGCAACATCGAATGGCAAACGATTTGTTTCTGCCACACCCGAAATCCAATGCACTAAAAATAAGGGAAATAAAGGCAAAATATACCAATGCCAAATTCCGCCCTTTTGGGCAGCAACAATATCTTGAAAATTCAGTGATCCCGCTGCCATCATCACGCCAATCAAGGCAAATCCCATCGCGATTTCATAAGAAATTGTTTGTGCTGCCGCACGCAACGCACCGAACATGGCATATTTGGAATTGGATGCCCAACCAGCAATCATGATGCCATACACGCCTAATGATGAAATGGCTAACGTATATAGTAAGCCCGCATTAATATTAGCAAGCACAACCCCTTGATCGAATGGAATAACAGCCCATCCGATTAATGCGGTTGAAAAACTAATAATAGGCGCAGTGATAAAAAGAAAACGATTAGAAGCCGTCGGAATAATAATTTCTTTTGTCAGCAATTTAATCGTATCTGCGAATGGTTGCAATAATCCACGCGGACCCACACGATTGGGTCCAATACGAACATGCATATAACCAATGACTTTGCGCTCAAGATAAGTGAGATAAAGCACAACAACAATCAAGCCAACCACAATGGCGATGATTTTGAGTACGATCATGGCGATGATGTAAATACTTTCCAACATTTAGCACCTTCTTAAAATTTCTATCTCACCAAACAAATCCCCCAACCCCACCGTTGCAGCTATCCCTCCCGGAATCCACGCTGCATCGACTGCCACGCATTCATCTAACACCAATGGCAATGTCACTTCACCAGCCTGTTTCACACACACCGTATCGCCTGCTTGCAAACCTAATCGATAAGCTGTTTCAGGATGCAATCGCACCACATCGCATTCACCTTGCACGTTTATTTGTGCTTTTTGCAAAGGCAATGCACGACGCACAAGACTATCTGTTGCATAAATAGGAATTTCACCAATACGCGAAATTTGTTTTTGAGATGAAGCGAATGAAAGCGATGAAGAAACCGTTTGCGTAAATGCACGCGTTGTTTGTTCACACAGTTTTTCAACTTCCTGTTTTACTTGTTCTGAACTTTCATATTGAAAATGTTCTAATTTTAAAAAATTCGCCAATACGCGTAATACTTTCCATGCAGGACGTGACGATGCAAATGGTTTAGCCACACCTTGAAAACTTTGCCATTCACCCGAAACATTCACAAAGGTACCGGATGTTTCTGTGAAAGGAGCGATTGGTAAAATTAAATGGGCATGTTTTTCTAAAATAGGATTACGATACATTGAAAATGATAATACAAATTTAGCTTGTTTTAAGGCTTCAATCGCTAATCCTGACGCGGCACAATCTAAATCAGGCTCAACATTTAATAATAAATACGCTTTGCGTGGCTTGTGTAACATCTCATGCGCATTTAACCCAATATGATGAAGATCACTTCCTCCTGCGTGTCGATGCGGAATCGCACCGGCTAACCACGCCCCTGCTGAATTAGCGCCACTGGTCATGTATCCTATTTTCGCATTCGTCAATGTTGCTAATTTTTTAGTGAGCGCACGCAATTGCGATGCTTGTGGATGTTGTAATGCTGATGCGCCTAATAAAATCGCAATCTTTTGTTTACCTTGCAAATGCTCCGCTATCTTTTTTGCAACATCATCCACCGCAATATCTGGAAATTCCGCTTGAATTGCATTGATAACAGACGCGAGTGCCGCCGGTAATAAATGTGGCGCTACGATTTTCTTTGCACTCGTTGCAAATTGAAAAGGATGATCAACTGAATTGATCGCTAAAATAGCGGCGCCTTTTAAAAAAGCTTTACGAACATACAATGAAGCGAGTGGTTGTTCTTTTTGAATATGGGAGCCAATTAATAATATCGCATCGCAAGTTTGTAATTCTGCGATTGGCATTTCAAGCCCCGGAAATAACAGCATCTCTGCTTGATCTTGCATATCCATTTCACGCAAACGATGATCGATATGCGAACTACCCAATCCGCGCATGATTTTTTGTAACAAATAAAATTCTTCCAGTGTGGCATTCGGTGACGCTAATGCACCAACTTTATCAACACCCCATTCCGCGATCACAGCATGCAATTGCGCTGCCGCCAACTCAAACGCATATTGCCAAGAAATAGCCTGCCATTGACCCTCAATACGAGCTAACGGTTCTTCTAAACGATCAGCATGATATAAACCGGTATAACTGAATCGATCACGATCCGAAATCCACGTTTCATTTATTTTTGTATTTTCTCGAGCAACCACACGCATCACTTTGCCATAACGTGTGTGCACATGAACATTCGAGCCAACACAATCATGAGGCGCAATACTGGCTGCTTGCTGCAATTCCCATGCACGCGCAGTGAAACGATAAGGCTTCGAAGTGAGCGCCCCAACAGGACAAAGATCAATGATGTTGCCTGATACTTCCGATGTCATCGCATGTTTTACATAAGTGCTAATTTCTTCATGCCCACCGCGATTCATCACACCTAATTCAGGTAAGCCTGCAATTTCATTACCGAAACGCACGCAACGTGTGCATTGAATACAACGAGTCATGTCAGTCGCAATTAAGGGACCTAAATCTTCATCAGCGACAGACCGTTTACATTCATCATAATTCGAATGCGATGAAGCATATCCCATCGATAAATCTTGTAATTCACACTCACCCCCTTGATCGCAAATCGGACAGTCAAGCGGATGATTAATAAGCAAAAATTCCATCACAGCTCGTTGTGCCGCGATCGTTTTAGATGATCGGGTCAACACTTTCATTCCCGGCATCACAGGCGTTGCACAAGCAGGTAATGCCTTCGGTGCTTTCTCAACTTCCACTAAGCACATACGACAATTCGCGGGAATCGATAAATGTTTGTGATAACAAAACCGCGGAATATAAATACCCGCCGCATCCGCGACTTGAATCACCGTTTGATTGGGTGAAGCCGTTAATTTTTTTCCATCTATTTCAATTTCAATGTCAGACATAATTAATTTCTTGTCTCAGGTAAACACTGACCATGTTCAATATGATATTCAAACTCATCATAAAAATGTTTCAAACAACCACCCACTGGCCAAGCTGCCGCTTCGCCAAATGCGCAAATAGTACGACCCTCTATGTTTTTTGCAGCACGACGTAAATTTTCCAAGTCTTTCTTCGTCGCGCGACCACGCTCAATATCATGCGTCAAGCGATAAAGCCAACCCGTCCCTTCGCGACAAGGTGTACATTGTCCACAGGATTCATGCATATAAAAGCGTGAAATGCGTTCTAATAACTTGACGATACAAACCGTTTCATCCATCACAATGACGGCGCCTGAACCTAAACCAGAGCCTGCTTTTTGGATTGAATCAAAATCCATATCTAACGACATGATGATATCCGCTGGTAAAATAGGCATCGATGATCCACCTGGAATCACCGCCTTCAAACGATGTCCTTCGCGAAGTCCACCAGCCATCGCTAATAAATCTTTAAACGGTGTGCCCAAAGGAATCTCATAATTGCCCGGTTTATTGACATGACCTGTCACAGAAAATATTTTACATCCGCCATTATTCGGTTTGCCTAATCCTAAAAACCAATCAGCCCCTTTTTCTAAAATGACCGGAATAGAGGCATACGTTTCGACATTATTGATCGTCGTCGGCCGTCCATAAATACCACGCACAGCCGGAAAGGGCGGTTTATTACGTGGCATGCCGCGCTTGCCTTCCAATGATTCCATTAACGCCGTTTCTTCTCCGCAAATATAAGCACCCGCACCTAAATGCGAATACAGATCGAAATCAATGTCAGAATTCAATAAATTCTTGCCGATTAATCCTGCTTTTCTTGCTTCTGCTAATGCCGCTTCAAAACGCTCGAACGGTTCCCAATATTCGCCGCGAATATAATTGTAACCCACAGACGCGCCCATGACATAACCACCGATCGCCATTCCTTCAATCACTTGATGCGGATTAAAGCGAAGAATATCGCGATCTTTGCAAGTACCTGGTTCACCTTCATCGGCATTACATAAAACATATTTTTGACCGGGCACATCACGTCGAATAAAACTCCATTTGATACCCGTTGAAAAACCGGCACCTCCGCGTCCACGCAAGGCAGAAAGTTTAATCGATTCAATTAATTTTTCTGGTGGAATTTTTTCTCGCAGAATTTTTTTCCATTGCTCATACCCTCCTGCACGTTGATATGTTTCCAACGTCCATGGTTGATCTAAATGAAGCGTGCGAAAACAAATTTCATTCGCCATAAATTAACCTCATCCCAACTCTTTTAATAGTTGATCAATTTTGTCAGGCGTCAAATTTTCATAATACGCTTTACCAATTTGACAAACAGGCGCACCCGCACACGCACCCAAACATTCCACTTCTTTCAATGTGAAGCGACCATCGGCTGTTGTTTCATTTAATTCGATGCCCAACTTTTTTTTGAAATGGTCAATGATTTTTTCCGCATCTTTTAGCATGCAGGAAATATTCGAACAAACATCGATGACGTGTTTTCCCATCGGTTTTAAATAAAACATCGAATAAAATGAAACAATTTCGTAAACGGCAACACGTGGCATTGTCAAATAATCCGCAACCGCATCCAACAATTCGACGGTTAATGAACCCCCATTTTCTTCCTGCACAAAACGCAAACTTTCATAAACACCTGACCGTTTTTGCTCGGGCGGATAACGCAACAGCCATTGATCAATGTGCTTGCGTGCAGCAGCGGATAATAATGATTTAGGTTCTTCATTCATCGATCAATCTCACCAAAAACAATATCTAAACTAGACAAAACAGAAACCACATCGGCAATCATGTGTCCGCGAATTAATTCATTTAATCCTGCTAAATGAGAAAAACCCGCTGCCCTTACTTTTAAACGATAGGGTTTATTTGCACCATCGGATACCAAATAAACACCAAACTCACCTTTCGGATGTTCGACAGCCGCATACACTTCGCCTTCAGGCACATTGTATCCTTCCGTCATATTTTTGAAATGATGAATTAACGCTTCCATGCTGATTTTCATTTCTTCGCGAGGTGGTGTCGCAATTTTATAATTATCAATCATCACAGGACCGGGATTTTTACGCAGCCATTCAACACATTGACGAATGATGCGGTTTGATTGACGCATTTCATTCACGCGCACCAAATAACGATCGTAACAATCACCCGTTGAACCAACTGGAATATCGAAATCAATTTCATCGTATGTTTCATAAGGCTGTTTCTTACGCAAATCCCATGCCACACCTGATCCACGTAACATTGGGCCAGTAAATCCCATCGCAATAGCACGTTCGGGTGAAATGATACCAATATTGACGGTACGTTGTTTCCAAATGCGATTATTCGTCAATAAATTTTCATATTCATCGACACAGGCAGGAAACCGTTCGGTAAAATTCCAAATAAAATCGAGCAATGATCCTTGACGATTCTCATTCAACGCGGCTACTTCTTTTGCATTGTGCCATTTTGAAGGCTTAAATTGCGGCATTTTTTCTGGCAAATCACGATACACGCCCCCTGGACGATAATACGTTGCATGCATGCGTGCACCGGAAACAGCTTCATAACAATCTAATAAATCTTCACGTTCACGAAAACAATATAAAAAAACCGCCATGCCACCATTATCTAAACTGTGTGCGGCAAGCCACAATAAATGATTTAAAATGCGGGTTATTTCATCAAACATCACACGAATATATTGCGCGCGTTTGGGTGGCGTAATGCCTAATAATTTTTCGATCGCCAAGACATAACCATGCTCGTTACACATCATTGAAACATAATCTAATCGATCCATATAACCAATCGTATGATTAAATGGCTTACTTTCTGCTAATTTTTCTGTTGCACGATGCAATAAACCCACATGCGGATCTGCGCGCACAATCGTTTCACCATCGACTTCTAATATTAAACGCAACACACCGTGCGCTGCAGGATGTTGCGGACCAAAATTAAAAACATAATTTTTAATTTCAGGTGTGTGTGTACTTTCAGAGGTCAGTGTTTTATTCATCGCTTTATTTTCCATCGGCCACACTTCCCTCTTCGTTTAGGTAACGATGATCACGTCGTATCACCTTAGGTTCTAAAATACGGGGTTCAATGCTGACCGGTTCGTAAATCACGCGCTTTAACGCAGCATCGTAACGCGCTTCCACTTTGCCAATCAGCGGAAAATCTTTTCGAAAAGGATGCCCAACAAATCCATAATCGGTGAGAATACGACGCAAATCAGGATGGCCGCGAAAAACAATACCAAATAAATCGAATACTTCACGTTCAAACCAATTGGCAGCCGGCCAAATTGGCATCACCGAATCGACCATTAAATGATGTTCATCCGGAATATGAACGCGCAAACGAATACGATGATTTTTACTAAGAGATAACAAATGATAAACCACTGCAAATCGAGAGGATTTTTCCGATGTTTCTTGCCATTTATCGACTTCGACGCCACGAGAAAATCCAGTTCCAGTGGCTGATTGAGTTTGCCATTCTGACAGTCCGTAGTGAAGATAATCAATACCACATACGTCAATTAATAATTTAAAATCGAAATCCACTTCATCACGCAAAGCCGTGCAACAATCAAAAAAATATTCGGGTTTTATTTCAACCGTTAATTGATCTAATGCAACGTCCAACTTAACAATGGCATCAGCAAAACGTGATTGCATTTGGGAAGACAAGGTAGCCACATCCGTCATCACATCACCCCTAACGTTCTATTTTTTTATTGCGACGAATTTTATTTTGCAATTGAATCACGCCATACAGCAATGCTTCTGCCGTAGGCGGACAACCAGGAACGTAGACATCAACGGGAACAATGCGATCACAGCCACGCACGACAGAATAAGAATAATGATAATAACCGCCACCATTGGCACAGGAACCCATGGAAATTACCCAACGCGGCTCAGCCATTTGATCGTAAACTTTACGAAAAGCGGGCGCCATTTTATTGCATAACGTGCCCGCCACAATCATCAAATCAGATTGACGAGGACTGGGGCGAAAAATCACACCGAAACGATCTAAATCATAACGGGATGCCGCTGCATGCATCATTTCAACAGCACAACAAGCGAGACCAAAACTCATGGGCCATAAAGAACCTGAGCGCGCCCAATTAAAAACATTTTCAGCAGTGGTGACATAAAAGCCAGGCTTGATTAAGTCGCTCATTCCCATTCAAGCGCTCCTTTTTTCCATTCGTAAATAAAACCGACGGTCAGTAACCCTAAAAATAATCCCATAGAAATCATGCCAAACCAACCTAATTCTCGGAAAACAACGGCCCATGGCACTAAAAAGGCTGTTTCTAAATCAAAGATGATGAATAAAATAGCAACCAAATAAAACCGAACGTCAAAGGGAGATCGAGAATCAGAGAAAGCTTCAAAACCGCATTCATAAGAGGAAAGTTTTTCAGGATCAGGACGTTTTGGACCCAGCAAATAACCCAGTAATGGCGCAATCAAGCCAATGCCTACACCAATTATCATGAAAATAAATATGGGTAAGTAATTTTGCAACAACTCACTCTCTCCTTTTTATCCGAACCCTATTTTGATGATAAAACAGATATCTCAATCATGCCGACGGACGGACTCGAACCGTCACAGCTTGCGCCACTACCACCTCAAAGTAGCGTGTCTACCAATTCCACCACGTCGGCTTTTTGTTTTTCATTTCTTAACTGGTATATCACTCGGAGCTATTGTTTTCGTATCTTTCTCATTCGTTGTCTTCGACTCAGTCACTGGCGATGGTTCTGCTGCTGTTTGATTTTGTTGATTGAGCATTTGTTGCTGCAAGACTGCTTGTGGAACCATTAAATCTTTTTTGACAGGAATCGCTGGCAACGTGATGACTTTTTCACTCTTAGACGCTTTCGTCGCTAAATAATTTAACGTGATGCTCGTCACGAAAAAAATGGCGACAAAAGAAATGGTCACCCTAAAAAGAAATGAACCCGAACCACGACTACCAAATATAGTTTGCGATGCACCACTACCAAAGGCGGCACCCATGGTCGCACCCTTGCCTTGTTGCACTAGCACTAACGCAATAATGCAAACAGCAACAAAAACATGAATAAGTAAAATAACTTGATACATGATGTTTCAATACCTTCAACAAATAATTACGATGACAAGACGCGTGGCGTTTTATCTTTATCTTTCGCCGCAACCTCTTGCGCCGCAGCGCAAATAGCCAAAAAGCTTGCGGCATCTAATGATGCGCCGCCAATTAAACCACCATCAATATCAGGTTTGGCTAAAAGTCGCGCAGCATTGTCAGCTTTCATGCTACCGCCGTACAGTATACGAATTGTTTTCGCTATATCAACCTTATTTTGCATCATCAGCGTTCGAATAAAGGCATGCACTTCTTGCGCTTGCTCAGGCGTTGCGGTTAATCCGGTACCAATAGCCCAGACAGGCTCATAAGCAATCACGGCTTCGTTGAAAGAATCAATGCCTGCGAATTCTATCACCGATTGCAATTGCGCCTGCACAACAGCTTCTGTGCGACCTTGCTCACGCTCTTCTTTTGTTTCACCAACGCATAAAATAGGCTTTAATTTAGCATCGCACGCTGCTTTAAATTTTTGTGCAACTAAAGAGAGATTTTCGTGAAAAATAGTTCGACGCTCAGAATGGCCAATTAAAACATATTCGCAACCGAGTTCTTTTAACATGATGCCTGATACTTCACCGGTAAAAGCACCTTGATCACCCACATAAAGATTTTGAGCACCTAACAAAACGGCTGTATTCGAAACGAATGAGTGGACTTGCGTTAGATGGAGAAAGGTAGGTAGTAAAAGTACCTCGATATCAGGGCATTCACGCAGACCTTTTAAAATACCTTGGCTTAATTCCTCAGCAACATGAATAGAGCCATTCATTTTCCAATTGCCGGCGATTAACGGTTTTCGCACAGAGATTATCCTTATCTTTTAAAACGAGAGATTATAATCAAGTAGGACGTTGTTGTTGAAGACGTTCTTCACGTGCGGCAACATGTTGTTTTGCATTGGCACATAAACCAAGCAAATTGTCATTCGACTGCTTAACTTGCTCCACCTTGGGTTTTTGTTTAGCGACCATTTCTTCTACTGATTTTATATCTTTTTCCATTTTCTCTATTTTCTTCTTTTCTTCATCCGTTGGGTTATTATTATTCCTTAATTCTGTCAGCTTAGCTTTTAACTCAGCGCAACGACGCTCTAGCTCGGTTGGCGCGGCAGTGAGGGTCGTCACTAAATTATTTCTATTCGCTTGTGATGCTGTCATACCTTGCTCGATTCTATCCATTAATTTGCTACCTTTCGGTAAATCACTGTCGTCAACCAGCTCATCAAGAATACGATCGCCAAAAAACTTAGCCATTCCTTTTTTTATGCTTTGAAACAGACTACTTTCTTTTTTACCTTCATCGTTCACTAAGCCACGCGTATCATTAATTTGACCATGATAAGCTTTCAGCTTCCCTTCCAATTCACTACTCGATTTCCTATATGTATTCGCATAGTTATTTAATGACTCCACCGCCTCTTCAAGTTTTTCTATTTTTTTGTCATTGGTTGTTATATCAGTATTATCCTGGTTTTTATAAAGCCTTCCGATATTCAGTGGCGGCTGACTAGATAAATTTTGGTTATAACGATCAAAAGCACGGTTTTCTAAATCAGGCAGCTCAAGCAAATTTCTCGCTGCTACATTTTTATCCATTGCCATTTTAGCATCGTAATAAGCTTTTCGATCTTCTTTATCAAGCTTATTTAAAAATTCTTCAATTTTTGGCCCGAATTCTACCGTTAAATTACGCAATGCAGCCAAATGCATCAGTTCTTTAACATACTCTCCTGTCGGATATTCGATATCGATATGCATAGTTTGAGCACCCGTCCCCTGCGATAAAAGATCCATCGCGGCACCATAGCCTTTGCTCCACTGAGCCATCGTAAGAGCAGTATCCCCTCCAAAAAGATTACGGCCAAAAACAGGCATGGCCGTGCCATCCTTTTTAAAATGCACATCGATTTCATCACCGCCTTGGAATTTTGCTCTGTAAATGGCGCCTGGGGTAATTAGCTTGGTAATAGAGTCTACCGTTGATAATCTTCCGGCTGCAGGATCCGCTAATCGCTCATCCTCTTCCCGCTCACGGTCACGATCACGTTTACTAATACAAACAAATTCAAACGCACACTCTCGCTTGACACGATTTCTATCGGCAATTGCCTGAGCTTTTCTCAGCCGCTCAGCTTCGTCAAGACGACGCTGACGCTCAGCTTCTTCTTTCTCAGTTTCAGATACTTCAGCTTGACGTTCTTGCATATTTTTCTCTTCTATTTAAATTTGCAGATCTTTCATTCATTATAATGGATAACGGGTTAAAAAATACTTAAGACCTATTCTATTCCATTCCTTTCGTTTTCATTTCGACCGCTTGGGTCGTGTAGATTTTGATATCTTCCATACTGGGACTAAAGTTGATAATTTCCAAGGCCTTACCATGCAAGTCTCCCAAGTGCTGAATTTCGACCCACGCGGCTCGAACTAATTTGTCGATACCAACCAACTCCACGGCCCAACCCCGCTTATACACCTCTTGTGCCATTGCACGGGCTGTGATCAGACCATCTAACATGGTGCGCTCGTGAGAAAACAACTCTTTCGGGCTAGCGATCAAACAACTGCCCCGATCATAAACCTCGTAATGTTTGCTCACACCTTCTAAGTTTAGCAATTTCAACTCCCCTGGGGGCTCTAAATCATACGCATTCCATATCTTAAGAAATCCCCAACGTTCTAACAAATAATTAACCTCCAACATGGAAATACCCCGATCATACAACTCGGATAATTCCGGAATCGGGACGTGTTGCTCGATGGCTTGCCAAATTTGTGCTTTTAATTCGTCGTAATAATCGCTTGTATGCGCGACCAAACTGGGCTTAATCATCATCACAAACTGCGCTTGTGTCGATCCCACCGCATTTTCCGCTGTGACGATCACCTCATAATAACCTTGTGTCTCCTTTGCAGGAATACCTGTCAACATACCATCAGCGGTGCAAATCATGCCTTTAGGCAGTCCTCCGCCATCTTTTAATGATGCAGAAAAACGAAGCCCTGGTTCTTGCTGAAAAAAAACATTGAGATGAAAAGGTCCGTAAGCAGCCCCTTCATTGAT
>CAYTKY010000053.1:0-11385 GCA_964438435.1 uncultured Coxiellaceae bacterium
GTTAACGTGCCTGACCCTAAGGTGACATTACCGCCTGTTCCGCCACCACCGGCTAATGACCCTATCGTTTCACTGAAATTATTTAAATCGAATGAAGTGCTTGCTGCATTGGCTAACACAACGGCACTTGTATTAGCAATCACACCCGCGGCACCTAAGCGTAAAATACCGGCATTAATCGTGGTTGTTCCGGTGTAACTATTGGCACCTGAGATTGTGAATGCACCACTGCCTTGTTTTGTGATCCCACCGCTACCTGAAATTACACCTCCATAAAATGTTGAAGTGCTATCGCCAGTTGTTAATGTTCCTGAACCTAAACTAACATTACCACCTGTTGTGCCACCACCCGTTAATGATGCAATCGTATTATTAAAATTATTTAAGTCAAACGAAGCGCCCGCCACATCTGCTAATGTAAGAGCGCTTGTACTAGGAATGACATTTGATGCGCTAATACGTAAAATACCTGCGTTAATCGTTGTTGCGCCGCCATAAGTATTTGCGCCGCCCAGCACTAAAATACCACTATTTTGTTTAACAATCTGACCGATTCCTGCAATAATACCGTTATACGTCAGCGTCGTACTCGATGCCACATCAAAGGTACCAGCGCTCGATCCTATCGTCATTCCTCTATTAGCTGATAACGTAAAGCTAGCCGTTGTTGAAAGTGTACCTCCATTTAATGTGAGATATCCTGGTGTCACTGATGCTGGCGCAGTTCCTAATCCTGTATCAGCGCCAATACGGATTGTGCCTCCATTGATTGTCGTTGTTCCTTGATACGTATTCACACCCGATAATATTTGTGTGCCAGCACCTACTTTCGTTATGCTACCTGTACCTGAAATAATACCCGAATAGGTAGTATTAGTTTGATCTCCTCCAATCGATAATGAAGCCGATCCTAAGTTTATATTACCACCCGTGCTTCCGCCGCCCGCTAATGAGCCAACGCTTTCATTGAAATTATTTAAGTTAAAAATGGCACTTGCCACATCAGCCAATACGATTGCACTTGCATTTCCAATTACATCGGCAGCACCTAACTTCAATGTGCCTGCGTTAATAGTTGTTGCACCTAAGTAAGTATTACTACCTCCTAATGTGAGTGTGCCACTCCCTTGTTTAGTAATTCCTCCGACACCATTACCTGAAATCACGCCGTTATATGTCGTGCTACTGCTATTGCCCATCGTTAATGTGCCTGAACCTAAACTAACATTACCGCCCGTTGCACCACCACCCGATAATGAGGCTATGGTATTACTGAAATTGTTAAGATCTAAGCTCACACCAGAAACATCGGCGAGTGTGATTGCACTATTTGATGAAAATCGATTTGCACCACCTGCTCGTAATGTACCTGCACTAATTGTCGTATCACCGGTGTATGTGTTACTTGCACTATTTAATTGCAATACACCGGCATTTATTTTAACTAAACTACCATTACCCGTTACTACACCACTTAATTGTGTTACTCCAGAAGCAACTTCAAATGTATTACCTGTTCCTGAAAGGCTAATTGCATTACTAAGCGTAATTGTATTGGTATATAGCTTTGCTGTACTACCGGATGCACTACTATCAAAATTAATTGGGTTAGTATTACCTAAAGTGGTTAGCCCACCCATATCTATCGCAATAATAGCGGAAGCGATTGGCGTCATAAATATAGCTGACGAATTTCCCAATGCTCCTGAAGATGTTGGAATAAATGCACCGCGCTGTAACGTCGTTGTTCCAGAATAGGAATTACTATTATTTGTCACATATAAATTAAATGCGTTATTTGACCCTTGATAGATAAAACCACCTGAACCACTAATAATGCCGGTTAAATGTATTGAATTTAATGCCGCAGTAATTGTATTCGAATTACCTGTTAAAACAATACCATTAGAAAGCGTAAGATCAACAGGACTACCAGCCCCCGTTATATTAGCTGTACTACCTGAAGCTGAACTATTAAGATTAATAGAACCATTCGTGTTCGTTATACCACTTAAATTTCCCAAACTCAGTGATGCTGTCGCAGAAGTGATTGGCGTAATAAAAATATTACCGCCACCAACAGGACCAAGCGCACCTGAAACAATGGTTGATAATGTGCCATTCGTAATCGTCGTTGTACCCGTATACGTATTCGTACCGCCTAAACTTAATGTGCCACCACCACTTTTAGTGATATTACCAGAGCCTGCTATCACGCCATTGTAGGTCAACGTTCCTGTATCCGTTTGAATCGTACCGCCACTTGCTCCTAATGCAATCCCACGATTACTCGATAACGTAAATCCTGCCGATGTTTCTAACGTGCCGCCGTTCATTGTTAAATGCCCAGCCGTTGCTGAACCCGGCGCAGTACCCAAACCAGCATCAGCGCTAATGGATAACACACCTCCGCTAATCGTTGTTGCTCCAGTATAAGTATTCGTGTTTGTAAGTGATAAAGTACCCGTGCCTTGTTTGGTAAGCGTAGTACCCGTGCCACTCAAAATACCGGAAATAGTATCGCTCGAACCAACATCATTAATGGTGAGTCCAAATCCAGCGCCTGTCACATTGCCTATTATTGAAATCGTACCTGCTGTATTACTCGTTAAAATAGCATTACTGGATAACGTGGTTGGGGTATTCAATGTGATATTGCCATTTGATACAGTAATGTTCCCAGCTAATGTGTATGAAGGCGTACCTGTATTGGTTACGGTTGCAAAATGTTTGTTAGTTGAAATCGTAATATTATTACCAGAAACGCTGTACAACGTATTAGATAAACTGCCTGCAGCAGTGACCATATTCGTTGGGCTAATAGTTCCATTCGTTAAATTTAACGTTACCGTATTTTGTGTGACATCCAATCCTGAACCAGATGTTGGCGAAGAAATACTGGCATTACTGCTAGGAAGAATCATGAGTGTATTACCAGTAGAACTGCCTGATAATATCGCGAGTAACGTACCATTGTTTGTGCTATTACTAAGCGTTTGATTGGGGAATAATTTATAATAAAAGCCATTCACGTTTGAATAAAATTCGTTGGTTGTTGATACAGCGCTACCACTGAGTGCCAATGTCACTGTTGCGGTTGTGGGTGCACTTGATACAAAACCAGAAATAGCTTGTGGTGTGAGTGGATACTGTGATTTAAAATAAGGAAACGATTGACCCGCAATGATTCCCCACGTACCACTAAAATCAAATCCACTAAAGGTCGATTGTGTCATCATTTCTGTATTTGTTTTACCGGTGCCTCCTGCACTGGATGCTTGGCCAGATGTACTGGTATCCCAATAGCTTGTTGTCACGGTTCCACTATTCGTGCCAACCAATCCACCTACACTCGTTGTCCCCGTTACTTTACCTAAACTATAAGCATTGCTAATCACACCAGAATTAGCACCAGCAAATCCACCAACGTTGCTCGAACCCGTCACATTGACTGACGACCAATTATCATTCACTAAACCGCCATTGACCGGTGCAGCAAAGTTAATTCCTATGACACCACCCACTGAACTTGAACCTGACACTAAGCCTGTCACATAATTATTTGTAATCGTGACAATACCTCCACTAATACCAATTAAACCACCAACTGCACTGCTCCCAGTTAAGTTAACATTTGTTAGTCTTACATTTCGAACACTCGCCGACCCTCCTAATGTGTTAATTAATGCCACTCGATCCGTTGACGATCGAGAAATGTAAAGGTTATCGATAACATAATTTTTTCCATCTAAATTACTTGTTGAATTATTTGTAATCGTTCCAATAGAAAGAAATCCTTTTCCGATTGATGCATTTTTATTAGTTCCCCACACTTCTGCCACATTTGTCATGCTGCTATTGAGATTAATATCTTTGGTTAATACATAGCTTGCATTTAATGTTGATCCCATCATTTGCAATTGATGAGGTGTGGAAATATTGGTACCCCATTCACTGAGTAATATTGGACGTGTATCACCATCAAAAATAAACCATGTACCTGACGGTTTCGTCGAAGTTGTACTCACTGTTCCCGTAATACTCCAACTATACGGTGAAGAAGAATAAGTGCTGAGTGCTGAAAGATTTGCTGTACCACCATTCGTACAACTACCCGTGAAACAACCGCCCGTCAAATCACTCACAATACCATTATCTTCACCAATCCCAATTGATTGACCCGAAGTATCGGTATCCCAAAAGCTATTGCTTATTGTTCCGAAATTAAGTGCTACAAAACCGCCCGATGAACTTGTTAAAGAAACATTTCCGGTGCTATAAGAATTAGAAATTGTACCGCCACCAATATCAGGCCAATTTTCTCCTACCAATCCACCCGCATAACCTAAACTTGCTGTGACATCACTGGTTGAATAAGAATCATTAATAACACCGTAATTGAGCCCTACTAATCCACCGGCCGAAGTTCCGCTGGCATTAACAGCACCAGAAGATGAAGAATTATTCACGTTGGTTACTGCTGTCAGATAACCATTGATACCAATCAATCCACCGACATAGCCCAACCCTGTAATAGAAATATTATCGCCACGTATATTAGTAACCGTGCCAACATCAGCAATTCCAATTAAACCTCCAACGTAATATTGTCCCGTTATCACAGGATTAATTAAATTCACATTTTGTATTGTTTGACTTGCGCCAACTGGATATCCAAATAGCCCTATAAAATCTTCTGCGGGTCTATACATATAGAGATCATTAATAGCGTAACCTTGCCCATTGAAATTTCCTGAAAATCCGGCATCTAATGTGCCTATCGGATAAAAACCTGCGCCAGTTGATGTGTTTTTATTAGTTCCCCAAACTTCTCCGACATTTGTCATGCCTGAACTTAAGTTGATATTGTTAGTCAGCGAATAACTAGCACCTAATGTTGTTCCCATGAGTTGTAATTGATGTGCCGTCGCCACAGACGTATTTCTTTCGAAGAGCAACATCGGACGTGTGTTGCCATCAAAAATAAACCACGTTCCCGATGGTGGTGTAGAAGTCGTACTTGGAGTTGATGTGATACTAAAACTATAGGGTGAAGAAGAATAGGTTGTTAATGAAGAAAGATTCGCCGTGCCACCATTTGTGCATGTTCCTGTGAAACAACCGCCTGTTAAATTGGTAATCGTGCCGCTCGTATTCGTGCCATAACCATTCGATTTGCCTGATGTATCCGTATCCCAAAAGCTATTGGTGATCGTTCCAAGAATGTTTATACCTACGAATCCTCCTATCTCAGATCCCGATCCTGATACAACACCCGTACTATACGATTTGGTTATCGTGCCGGCATTACCGCCAGCTAAACCGCCTCTACTGAGGCTAGTATCACCTGATACATTCGCAGTAGAATAGGTATTCGTTACACTTCCATGAGTACCACCCAATAGTCCGCCGACAGGACCGTCACTTGTATTGCCATAAACTGTTCCTGAAGAATAAGCATTCGATAAATTACTTGTCCAACCATTGTTTCCGAATCGCCCAACTAAACCACCGACATAAGAACCGATTACATTTACATTATCGGCATACACATTACTCATCGTTCCAATATCCATCCACCCACCTAAGGAACCCACATAATCGTGACCGATCACGGTTGGATTCAGTAGTCCAACATTTTGAATCAAATTACCAGACGATTGAGAAAAACCGAATAATCCAACTGCATCGGTGGCGGGACGATTAATATATAAATTATTTATCGTATAATTTTGTCCATTAAAATTTCCTTGAAATCCTAATGAATAGGATGGTGAACCAATTGGAAGAAAACCTGATCCACTATTCCAATTAATTGTCGTGGTTGCATCAATGTTATTATTCAATACATAATTTGTGCTCAGTGGCCCGGTAGCAATACCTTGCAATCCATAAACATCCGTAATCCCATTACCCGAGCTTGTATTAATGCGCGTAAATTGTGCTGCATATAATCCGTTATACGCTGAGCCACTCGTAATATTAAAACTATTCGAAACAGAAAAAGTGGGAAGCGACGTCGCACTTTGAAACCATTGACCTTGTGACAGTGTAAAATTTCTTACGTTGATATTCGCAGTGACTGTCCCCGGTGTTGAACCAATCGTACCTGAACCAATTGTCCCCGCTGTTAAACTTTGTGTGCCATTCACAGCACTTAATGTGAGGCCACCATTGAGTGCAGTAATATCCGCATTAAGATAAATATTTCTAACCGCATTCAATGTTAATGTGTTAACTGATGACCATGTTAATGCGCTATTAACAGCAATATCACCATTACCTGCTCCACCTGATGAAGTATTGACTGTCACATTATTTGAAAGAAGATTCGTCAATAATTCACTAGCTAAAATATTGGCGGTATTACCGCTTGGTGTATAAACGCCACTGCTATAACTTTCATTTGAAGTAGCACTACCACTGATCGTGACATCGGTTGGATCTAACAACCAAGTACCTGTCATGCCATTCGGTGCTAATGTACTAACACGAATACCTGACACATCTAAATAATTTTTACTTGATGTTTCAATCAATCCGCCATCACCACTGATTGCACCACCTTCCGCAAGAATACGGCCGTAAGCTTTCGTTACATTATCCGACCACACAATCACATTACCACCATTGCCTGAAGTGATCGCGTTTGCATTAATACTTGCACCCGGCATCATCACCACGGCATTGGCGTTAGGCAATGGTCCTAAACCACGATAATTGCCACCGATATGGATATTGCCGCCACCCACATCACCACTGACATCAATCTCAGCAGCATCATCTAGCAAAATGTTGTAACCAGTGATCGTAACATTCCCGCCCTTTTCACCTGCATTCTTACCATCTGCTTTTATTTTTGATGCAACACGAACAACACCGCCTTGTGTACTGCCACCTAAAATAATTTCACCATTTTGAACGCCCACCGATCGCGCTTGCACAATGCCTTCCATATTAATCACATTGTCTAACACACCGGCTGCTGCATGCGCTGCCACTTGAATTTTTCCGCCATCGGCGATTAATGACCCTGCATTACTTACATGACCACCTTGAGCTGCATCTTCTGTCACGACAAAATTAATTAATTTGTCCTCTGAAAAACTCATCGTGAAGGCATTACCTGATGCAAGCACAACATTACCCATATTCGCTTCAATCACCCCTTTGTTACTCACTGTTGAACCAACTAAAGCAATTAATCCGTTTTGTGCTGCAATTATTTGCCCTTCATTAATAATCGATCCATCAAATCCAGGTACTTTATAAAATTGATATTGGCCATTTAAAAAGTTTTGATCCGTTATATTAGCTGTCGTTGCAATTAATCCACCCACATTCACATACGCAGAAGGTCCAAAATAAATACCAGCAGGATTGGTTAAAATAATTTGTCCTGTCGCAGTGAGTCGTCCATAGATTTGCGAAGCACCTTGATTAGGATTAATTCGATTTAAGGCAACACCACCTGCGGGTTGTTGAAAGTGCGTTGATTCTTGTTGACCGATATTAAAACTCTGCCAATTGATAATTGCTTTTTGTGATGATTGATTCACAACCGTTGAATTAGTAGATTGCTGAACGCTCACTTGACCAGCAGCTACATTATCTAACACCGGATTTGCATACACATTTTGTACGATGAGTGCCGTGCTGAATAACACGATGAATTTGTCAAAAGCGATTTTTCTGAAGAACTCTTTGAATGTTTTAATTTTAGAGACTGTATAAGAGCGCCCTCGTAGTAGAACCCTTTCCACTACGCTCAAATGTTTCAAGGATATTTTTTGTTCTTCGTTACTATTTGTCATTGTTGATACGGTCTACGACATATTAGTGATCGCTCATGGTTGGTTTATTTTTGAACTTATCTTATTTAAATATAGATCATTTTTTGTGTTTTTCACGAAATTAAGGAGGTTTATTGGTCTTTTTTGTTGAAGGCTAATCGTTTGTTTTTGATGAGAAATTTAAAACTATTTTTTATTTTGCAACATTATTCTCTCTGTTTTTTAATCGCAGTAAAGGTATGTTGACAATTCAGAGATAACTCTTTGATTTCACTGATAAGTCGTCGGGCTACGCCCTCCTGCACTTTACCTCGTAAAATCAAATAATTAGCTCTGAATGTCTACACACCCTCGATGAGCGATTTTTTTCAAAATCATCGAAATATTTTATCGACGCTATTCACATCGCTATCAATGTCTTAGTGAATTGTGATTATTTTTATTAAAATACTCATGGGGACTAAACATCAATCCATCTGCAGCAACTTTTTTTATCACGTCTAAATCTAATGTGGATGCATTTTGTTTAAATGTATTGAAGTCAATAGCGATTGTTTTTTGATAAAATAGTTTATAGACAACGAGGTGATAATCTTTATGCAAAAAAGAAGGAATCCCTTTATTGACGCGATTCAAGTGTAATTTAAAATCCTGAGCAACATCGAAATCTTTTTCTGGTATTAAGTGGTAAAGTCGAGCTTCATTAATATAATGAATTTCATTTAAATAAGCCAATTCTCTTGTTTTTTCCTTTAACTCATTATTCCAGTGATCAATATCGATCCCTTGTTTTGAAAGAGATTCTTCTATTTTTTGTTTGATCGATTTTATTTCTTCAATAAGAAATTTTTTCCGTCTCATAAACTGAGGATGTTCAGCCTCTTCAAAATGATCGATAATAAAAGAGGCCATTGCATGCAATGTTTGTCTTAATAAAGATTCGCCAGTATTTTTTTTAAAAGACTGCGCTAGTTCGGCATTATTTCTGAGTTTAAAAATGAGGTCATAAAATTCTTGATATTTTGTGGTGTTTTTAATTATGACTTCAATATTTTCTACTATTTTATTCAATTGAGTAGGAACATGCTCGAAATGATTAAAGATAGATAAGCCATTATCAGCACACTTAGACCATATGTCCCGAGTAATGGAGCGAATGCATCGATATGCGCACAATAAAGCCAGTAGGAAATTTTTATCTGGTAGTAGCGTATGTCCTGTGATTGAAGCGATAATTTCTAATTCTTTTTCTGACAATACTTTTGATGATTCAGTAGGTTTTAATTTTTCATCAAATTCTTTTAATTTTGTTTCATTGGCAGGTATGTTGATATATTCATTTTTTCTTTTATTATAATAACCAAGCCCACGTTCATGTCGGACATATGCCATATTTGATTCGATCGATAAAGAGTTAAGCGCACCTGCATCGGGTGATGATGATATGGATATGAGATTACACGAATCACTTTGATTAAAAGAATTGCCTTCATCCTGCTTTAAGTGCGAATCACCAGAGTCCTGATTGCCGGATCGATTAAGTGCCATTTTATAAATTCCTTATGTGTGAAGATCATTATCCATTAGAGCCAACATACTAAAATATTTTGCTTAAAATAGACTTAAGAGCTGAAATGATAATTCTTTTTTCGAACAAAAATTTTTTATGTACAATCTTATTAAAGTTTGTTGAGATTGATCATCACCTTTTGCTTTAACAAACAAATAAACGATACCTATCCATTCATTATCAAAAAAGGAACCTCTTCATGGCTTATTTAAATTTCGCACTCGGTGAAACCGTTGATATGTTACGAGAAGCGGTTCGTGAATTTGCTGAGCGAGAAATTGCGCCCCTGGCTGCTAAAATAGACAGTGAAAATTATTTTCCAAAAGAATGGTGGCCACAGTTAGGGCAATTGGGTTTATTGGGTGTAACGGTAGAAGAGCGATATGGTGGCTCAGGGTTAGGTTATTTAGAACATGCGATTGCCATGGCTGAAATCAGTCGTGCTTCTGCTGCATTAGGATTAAGTTATGGTGCACACTCTAATTTGTGCGTGAATCAAATTCGTTTAAACGGCACAGAAGAACAAAAACAGCGATATTTACCAAAACTTTGCAGTGGGGAACATATCGGTGCCTTAGCCATGAGTGAAACGCAAGCAGGTTCTGATGTCATGAGTATGCAATTGCGCGCAGAATGCAAAGGAGATCATTATCTTTTAAACGGCACAAAAATGTGGATTACCAACGGCCCTGATGCGGATGTATTAGTGGTTTATGCAAGAACGAATCCTCAAGCAAGAACACGCGGAATCACCACGTTTATTATCGAAAAAAATTTTCCTGGATTTTCCACTGCACAAAAGCTCGACAAACTAGGAATGCGCGGTTCGAATACTTGCGAACTTATTTTTGAAAATTGTTGTGTGCCTATCGAAAACATTTTAGGAAAAAAAGACGCCGGCAGTGAAGTCCTCATGCGCGGTTTAAATTACGAACGCGTTGTATTAGCTGCAGGCCCTGTGGGAATTATGCAAGCTTGCATGGATATCGTGATTCCCTATGTACACGAACGCAAACAATTTGGTAAAGCCATCGGGGAATTCGAATTAATGCAAGCAAAATTAGCGGATATGTATACAGCACTGAAGACATCCGAAGCTTATTTGTATGCGGTTGCCAACAGTTGCGATCGTGGTGATGTCACACGTAAAGATGCGGCTTCTTTGATTTTATATACTGCTGAAAGAGGTACCTGGGTCGCAGGACAGGCCATTCAATGTTTAGGTGGAAACGGCTATGTGAATGATTACCCAACAGGGCGATTGTGGCGTGATGCGAAATTATATGAAATTGGTGCGGGCACTTCAGAAATTCGTCGTATGTTAATTGGAAGGGAATTATTTGAAGAATTTCGTTAAGATCTATTAATTCAGACTGATTATTTTAAAAGGAAAAAATGTGGCTATTTTCGAATCGCAAATGAATATCGATGATAAAATGTTCCAACAAAATAGACATGCCATGCAAACCATGGTGATGGAATTAAAAAAGCATTTAATGAAAGTGCAAGAAGGTGGTGGAGAAAAAGCGCGTGAACGACATCGCCAACATGGCAAACTATTACCGCGAGATCGCATTGAATTATTACTCGACCCAGGGTCACATTTTCTTGAACTTTCGCCGTTAGCAGGATTTGAATTATACGACGATGAATTACCCGCTGGCGGAATCATTACCGGCATTGGTCGCATCATGGGCGTCGATTGTATGTTAGTCGTCAATGATGCAACGGTGAAAGGGGGTACTTATTATCCCATTACAGTCAAAAAACATTTACGCGCGCAAAAAATTGCAGAACAAAATCATTTGCCTTGCATTTATTTAGTCGATTCAGGCGGCGCATTTTTACCTAAACAAGATGAAGTTTTTCCCGATGAACATCATTTTGGCCGCATTTTTTATCATCAAGCTAATCTTTCAGCAAAAGGCATTGCACAAATTGCAGTGGTCATGGGTTCATGTACCGCCGGTGGTGCTTATATTCCCGCGATGGCAGATGAATGCATTATGGTGAGAGAACAAG
>CAYTKY010000053.1:11395-15565 GCA_964438435.1 uncultured Coxiellaceae bacterium
CCACTATTTTTTTGGCAGGCCCTCCATTAGTCAAAGCAGCAACCGGTGAATCCGTGACAGCAGAAAATTTAGGTGGTGCCGACGTGCATTGTCGCATTTCAGGTGTTGCTGATTATTATGCACAAAATGATGAGCATGCCATTAGCTTAGCACGCCGCTTAGTCGCTAATTTAAATCAGCGTTCACAACCCCTTGTTGCGCCTGAATCAACCGACCCTCTATACGATGCAAAAGAGTTATATGGGATTATTCCTGCTGATGCGCGTTATCCTTTCGATGTACGTGAAATTATCACGCGCATTGTCGATGCTTCTGAATTCGATGAATTCAAAGCATTATACGGCAAAACATTAGTGTGTGGTTTTGCTCATATTTGGGGAATGCCTGTCGGGATCATTGCTAACAATGGCATTTTATTTCCAGATTCAGCCGTGAAAGGTGCGCATTTTATTGAATTGTGTACCAAACGAAATATTCCCTTATTATTTTTGCAAAATATCACCGGGTTTATGGTTGGTAGTAAAGTGGAATCAGAAGGCATTGCTAAACAAGGTGCAAAATTAGTGATGGCAGTGGCTTGTGCAAAAATACCTAAAATTACCGTTATTATTGGCGGCAGCTATGGCGCAGGCAATTATGCCATGTGTGGACGTGCTTATGAACCTCGTTTTTTGTGGATGTGGCCCAATGCGCGCATTGCGGTGATGGGTGGAGAACAAGCTGCAAGTGTATTGGCGCAAGTAACGCGCGAAAAGAAAAAACGGACAGGCGAAGCATGGTCTGATACCGATGAAAAAACATTGAAAGCACCGATACTGGAACAATATCAACAGCAATCTTCTGCCTATTATTCCAGTGCTCGACTATGGGACGATGGCGTGATCGATCCTGCTGACACACGCAAAATAATCGGTTTAAGTCTTTCTATTTCAAAAAATGCACCGATATTACCTACTCAATTTGGTGTGTTTAGGATGTAGAACTCGCTGATTTTCCATTGAGTAAACTATGTTTGTGACCATATAAAAAATAAATGGCGATGCCGATAGCCATCCAAATAACAAAACGCATCCAAGTGATGTAAGGTAAATTGAGCATCAGATAAACACAAGAAATAATACCTAACAAAGGGAAAAGTGGATTCAATGGTAATTTAAATGGGCGTGATAAATTAGGATGGGTATAACGAAATGCCATCACGCCCACACACACCAATACAAAGGCAGCGAGTGTTCCAATATTCACTAATTCAGCAGCGCGTTCAATCGGTGCAAAACCAGAAATCGTTGCATTGATTAAACCGGTGATGAGAATAATGCGAATAGGCGTATGCGTTTTGGTATGGATGACTGCCATACGGCGAGGAAGTAATCCATCACGTGCAATCGCAAGACAAATGCGGGTTAATCCATAAAACATCACCAACATGACCGTGGTTAATCCTGCAATTGCGCCCGCTGCAATGCAGCCTGAATAAACTCGATGACCTAAGCGTAACAAAGCATCTGCAACCGGCGAAGGTACATTCAGTGTTGAATAAGGGACAATACCGGTTAAGAGTGCGGAAACAATAATATAAACCAATGTACAAAATAATAAAGAAACAATAATAGCAATGGGCACATCACGTTGCGGATTAATCGCTTCTTCAACAGCGGTTGAAAGCGCATCAAACCCAATATAAGCAAAGAAAACGAGGGCCGCACCTTGCATAACCCCCATCCAACCAAAAGGTAAAAAATCTTGCCAATTATTGATATCGACATTCGCTGCCGCAATAAAAATAAAAACAGCAATGGTTAACATTTTGATAAACACAATAACTGCATTTAAACGCGCACTTTGTTTGACACCAAAACAAAGTAAAGCCGTCAGTGCAAAAATAATGGCAACAGAAATTAAATTAATGACACCACCATCAAAAGGATTTTTGGTAATAGCATCAGGCAAATGGACATGCATCGCTTGTAAAAAATTATTGACGTACCCTGCCCAACCAATGGACACAGTCGAAACACTCATGGTGTATTCAAGTAATAAGTCCCAACCGATAATCCAAGCAATGAATTCACCAAAGCCCGTATAAGCATAATTATATGCGCTGCCTGTTCCACCAATGCTAGATGAGAGTTCCGCATAAGCAAGTGCTGCAAAAAGAGAAGCAATGCCTGCAATCAAATAGGAAATAACGACAGCAGGGCCTGCTTTCGTTGCAGCAGCAATCCCTGTCAACACAAATACGCCTGCACCAATAATGGCGCCGATGCCCATTAAAATCAGATCCATTCGATTAAGAGAACGATTTAAACACACATCATGATGTTCATGACCAATGGCTTTTTTGCGCAATAAATGTCGTGGCATTGTCTAGCTTCCAAATGAATGATTGCTTGATGGTAACTGATAAAAAATACATGTTCAAATAAATTGGCTCGACCAAAAACATAGCACTCTCTGCTTTTAGCAGTGCTTGAGTTAATTATTTTTGCAAGTAAAGCGCAGGAGGGCGGAGCCCGACGAGCCATTGCAAAAATAATTAACTCAAGCACTGCTAAAAGCAGAGAGTGCTATGTTTCCTTCATGAAAATTTTCCAGCATAATAATCGATCAACTACAAGGATCATTTCGTGCTAATACCAACCCGAATCAAACCATTTTTTTCTTTTTCGATCGTTTTATCTCTTGTTTTACTGTGCGAAGGATTTGTCACGATTGCGATAGAAATTCTCACCATTCGTCAATTACTGCCTGTTGCGGGAGGCAGCGTGATGGTAACAAGCATGATTATCGGGGTTTTTTTGTTATTTTTAGCACTCGGTTATCAACGAGGTGGTCAGGCTTATGAAAATCCTTTGGCTGTTTTACGTCGCAATTTTTTGATGGCGGCGATTTGGTTGGGTATTGGATTATCGTATTTTTTCATCGCTTTCTTTTTTTCGATGGTACAAAGCATCACCGGCCCACATATTGTTTATCCATTAATTGCTTATTTATTAATGATGATAGCACCACTCATTTACATACTTGGCCAAACCGTTCCTATTGTGATGAATATGGCCAAACAAAATCAAACCGCGGGAATGATCGGTGGCAATGCATTATCACTGAGCACTGTCGGATCATTTTTGGGCGCCATCTTAACGACATTAATACTGATGTATTATTTGGGTGTGGCATGGACGGTGGTGGTAAATTGCGCTTTATTAATTTTTCTTGCCCTTTTGCTTTCTGAAAATAGTCAGACGTTATGCATCACATTGAGTGTAACGATTGCCGTCATGGGCTTGAGCTTTATTATCAATGTTGGCATGGAAAAACAATTTTTTTATTTAACCAATCATTATGCAAATTATCAAATTCAAGATAGCAAAAATACCACGCTGCCTGATGGCGAGCGTATTTTAATGATCAATGATACGGCCAGTTCTTACACCAATCAAAAACATCAGGGCTTTGATTATATTGAATTAATTAAAAAAATTTTATTTCAAGATATGCAATTACGCGATAAAGATATTTTAGTTTTAGGTGCCGGTGGCTTTAGTTTATCCGACGAAAATACATTTAATAATCGTTTCACCTACGTGGATATTGATCCGCAAATTAAAAAAATTGCTGAACATTACACGAATCACGCTATTTATGAAAATCTCATCGCAGATGATGCAAGACATTATTTAAAATCAACTCATAAACGATATGATGCCATTGTCATTGATGTTTACAGTGACATCAAAGCGATTCCAGCGCATTTAATTACAAAAGAATATATGTCTTCCATTCAAGATCGATTAAAAAATCATGGAACTGTGATTTTTAATATCATCGCCAATCCTTTTTTATCTGATCCTTATTCTAAACGCATTGATAATACAATCCGTTCCACCTTTAAAAACTGCATGGTCGTTCCTCTGCATTATTGGCAGCGACCAGAAAATATTTTGTATGTTTGCAATCAAACAGAAACGCAAAATGATAAAATGATTTACTCAGATAATTTTAATCGATCCACAACAGATTCATTTTCTTGGTAAAAGAGATTAAATAAAATGCGAATTAAGAGCAGGCTGCTCGCTTTGCACAGGACAAAAGTTTATCCCATCCCCGTCTTTGCGAATTTATCCCATCCCCGTCTTTGCGAGGAGCCTGCGAAGCAGGCGACGAAGCAAT
>CAYTKY010000054.1:0-15532 GCA_964438435.1 uncultured Coxiellaceae bacterium
TCTTTGTTTTCATTTCGCAAGATTTCTTTATCATTATTTTAAAAACTTGCAAAAGGTTAATAAAAAAATTTATTTTTCTATTGTATTTTTAAGCACAAAAATAGTTTTCAGGGCCGACTACTTATTTATCGTTTTCTTCCCGACTACTTTGTTCTGCGATCAATCGGTATTGCCGATCTGTAATCACACCCGCTTCTAATTTTGCACGTGCGTCGGCTTCCATTGTTTGTCCGTGTTCGCGCACTAGTTTGCGTACGACATGAGTGATTTGAAGAACATCGGTTTCTAATAAAACATCCCGAATTTTTTCATCAAAAATAAGATATTCACGGAGTGCGACACGTTTTCCATCGACGGTGGGAACCAGGCGTTGTGAAATGACAAGACGCACGGTCTCAATAATATCAATGGTGCGACCCTGTCTTTCTTCAGCAGGAAAAGTAATGACTAGGCGACGTATCGTTTCTGCAACGCTATTGCTATGCAATGTCGTATAAACAGGATGGCCTGTCATAGCCGCTTCCATCACGGCGCCAATGGTTTCTGCGTCACGTGCTTCGCCAACTAAAATCAAGCGTGGTTTGCGTCGTAATGCATTGCGGACACCGGATGCGAAATTGGGTAAATGTCGTGGAATTTCTGATTGGCTCACAATGCTAGAAACTTTCTCGACATTATCAAATACAAATTCAATGGGTGCTTCATACGTTAATATTTTTCGGTGACTATCGGCATCTTCGGTGATGCTGCGAATAATGGCAGCTAACAAGGTACTTTTACCGGAACCCGTTGCACCGGTGACATAAACAACGCCTTGTTCAGGGGTGAGTGCATTCAGCATGGGTTTAGGTAATTGCATGGTATCTAATTTGGGTGGGTCAGTTGGAATCGTTCGCGCCGTAATTTGAATAGCATCATGACCCTCGACTTGACAGCCGGTGCCATTAATACGAAAACGATAACGATCCGTTCGATTAGGACGAATTTCATAATGCGTATCGATATCTTTGCCGGACATGATTAAGGTCGTTGAGTTGGGTCCGTAAATCGCATTAAGGATGTCCCCGACTTCAGTATTCGATACTTTACGACGAGTGATTTTTTTTAAGCGCCCATATATTTCAGCATAGATAGGCTCACCTGCTTGAAAGGTAATGTCAGATGCGCCTAATTTGACGCAATGAATTAAAATATCATTGACGGAATCAATGGTGAGTCGAATAGGTTCTTGTGGATAAAGAAATTCAGTTGTCATGATGACCTAACCACCACGGCCCTCCAATGCTTGCTATTGACTTGTAATTTTGGCATTTCAACAATGCGGAGTACTTGATCGTTGACGCGCATGTCATCGCCATCACCGGTGACACCCAATTCTGTGCGAGAGACAAAGGGCGGGCTAATCATTTTTTGTTGTAATAATTTTCGATATAAAATCATCCCGCGATAATCGCGTTTAAGACGCGCTAAATTTTGTTGAAAGATATTATAAGCTTGCTCCATTCCTTTATCCCAACCCATCGCGACGCTTTTTGCCCATACTTTTTGCTCCTCAGCTGTTCTGGGTAACAGTGTTTTATCTGGCAAAGTGGGTTTAGGGAAATTAAACCATAAATATTCACGCCAATTAGGCGCGGTTGTTGCAAAACGAGCTTGATGAACAATTTTATAAGTTCGATCAGCCACGCGAATGGTATCTGGATGATCGAGATTCAAACTATAATCACCTTCTTCTAAAACAGGGGGAATGACGCCGTGAGATAACATCATGGCATTAAAATTGAAAATGGTATCGAGGTAGATTCGATCTTCATTCATTTTTGCATTCATCTTTGTCGATGCCCAGGCCAACCCTCCTTGAGCACCTAAACTCATGCCGGTATCTTGCAATAATTTTTTTCTCAATAAGCCCAGCTCAACTCTTGAATCAGAGGGAGAGTGAGGATAAGTCCTGATATCTTCTAGTTCAGCAAGATTAGTGGTGTCAATTTTGCTTAAGCTTTCACGATGACTCGCGCAGGCTGTGAGCAGGATAGCAATAAAAAAAGTAAGCATTTTTGCGAGTAACCAAATGGGTTTCTTCATTTTTTATGACCCCATTTTTTTAGCCAAGCAGGATTAATTTTTTGCATAACGTAACTCGATGACCCGGCTGTCTGGATAAATGACAACGGTTGCGCGTCTCCCGCATTGATAACCGACATCTCTTAGCACGTCACCTAACATGACATTTTTTTCGTAGGTTGTCACAATCACCGGAATAGCAGGGGGTGTTCCTAAGACACGTAAACGATAATTAGAAGCGACTGCTATTTGCTTGAGTAAAGGTTCGACGGGCCCGGACCAGTCGATGGTTGTGACGCCGGCCATGCCATAAGTGGCCGGGCTAGGTGGTGGGGCGAGATTAGGTAGGGGATGCGCCGCTTGCGCGGTTTCTGCTAAATCTACGATGGATTGACTGACGGAATAAGACGCTTCAGCCAAAGAAGCTTGGCCTTTGCCAATTTCATAACTGGGTGGCTGCTTGGGTGTGCTGCAAGCGCACAGAATAAGTGAAGAAGCAATAACCAAAATTAGTTTGTCGGTCATATTTGATAATATCCCTGTGAAACGCGGCATAATGACATTCAAGAAATTTGAATACTTTCTCAAATAAAGTCAAGATAAAAAGGAATAATAGGCTCTCTCCTTTTCGCTGTGATGAAGGCTATTATTTTTTGCAAGTAAAGCGCAGGAGAGCCGAGCCTGACGAGCCATTGAAAGCAATAATAGCCTTCATCATAGCAAAAAAGGAGAGAGTAGGATCGTGAAGTGGGCATGATGCTTTTTATCAGGTATATTTTCATTATAGATATTAGCGTTTATTGACAATGAGGTTTTATCAATGGCAGCACATTGGCGTGATTCAGCAAGAAGTGTTAAGTTTTGGATTGTTGATTATCGAGCAACCTTTCCACTGTTAATTTTCTTGCTTCATATTCGTTTGTGGACTTTTTTATTCGCTATTTTAACAACCGTTTTTTTTGCTTTTCTCGAACGATGGGGGTTTACGGTTGGGGTGTTTTTACGCTGGCTACGTGCTTATATTGTTGGGCCGCGGAAAATTGCTCATCCTTCGTGGAAAGTTTAGTCATCAAGTAAGGATATAAACAATGACAGTTGATATGTCAAAACAAATGATCACCATTGCAAGAACCATGAATGCACAATTCAGTTTGAATGGCCGTCCAATGACGATGGAAGAAGTATTTGCTCCCACTGGGTTGTTGCCGGGTATTGCGCGTCGTGCAGATCAATTGAGTTCATTGTGTTTGGGTTATGGAATCGGTGCCTCGTTTGAAGAAGCTGAGGGCACTTTGTTAGGTATTAAGGTTGCTTTTGACGATATCACACCGAATGTGCTTCGCCTTTTTTGCTTAATTGATGTGTTGAATGAGTTGATCAAAGCAACGCCCCACGGAGAAGTCACGGCATTGGATCAGTTGATGTATGATTAAAATAATAGACAGGAATGATTGACGCTAAATTTTATTTGTATTTTGAGTCATGATTTTGATCTCTTTTTTTGCCACGGATAGCAGATTTTTTGAAAATCTTTTTTTAAGCACATTTTTTCCTTCTAAATAACTAAATAAATTACGCGGTGTGGGGGTCGGGCTTTTTTTATTTTCAATAGCATAATGGCGTGCAGCAATATAGTGAGTGAAAATATATTCCGCAAAGTGTTTGTCTTGACACATTTCAATGAGCATCATTTTTAATTCAGCATCAGGATAATTTTCAAGGTTTATTTTTATAAATCGATTTTCCATTGCGGTTGAAAGGGCGTGTCGGCCTTCAAATGAAATGGGATTTTGTGTGGCAATCAGCAGAAAGCCCTTCTTTTTAGGAGGGTGACCTTCTAAATCTGTGCCAGATAATAGTTGATTGATCAATCGTTCAAATGGCAAGCTGTTTAATTCATCACAAATGATAACAGCACCTTCGTGAAAAGCTTTTAGCAATGTTTTTTGCATTTTCGCGGGATCTGTCGGTGTGAGATGATAGAATAATTTCCTTGTATCTGTGTTGTTATCATAAATAACATCTGGATCACCTTTCTTGAATCCTTGTGATGTTAGATATTGCATCGGTAAATAACTTTTACCAATACCAGGTAATCCTTCGATTAATAGACCCGGCAAATCAAATGAATGAAGGGTTGACTGTTTGATTAACATGTCGCGCATCATGCAGTGTTTGTGCAGTGATAGTAATGGAGGGACACGGCTTTCTGTTAAAATAAATTGTTCGATACTGAGCTCAGAATTATTAAAGATATCATGTTGAGCTTGCTGATAGTGATCATGATTCAATTTAAATTGTTGCTCAAATAAAAACTTTTCTTTTTTATCTTTAAAAAAATCACTCGTTTCTTCGATGATTGAAAAATTTAATAAATCAGTCATGGTGTTATTTGAAAGGGAAGGAGGGTGTTCTATTAATCTTTTTAATCGCAGACAAATCATTTTTAAATTGCGAGGAGTCATGGGGTGATTGGGTAGTTGTTTGTTGATGTAGCTATAGATATCGCATAACAGTGACATGATATTTTCTTTTTCATAAATGTTCGGTAATGCGGCAGTTAACGCAGGCAATAAAATATATTTTTTTAAGATACTGTCGGGCATTTCTTTGAAGTTGATAACTTGTCCATGTCGCTTGATATAGCGATGTTCTGTGCGCCCTTCAAAATGATTGTAATTGCCAGCAAAAACAACTTTGTGATCTTTTGTTAAGGGGTGAAATGTCCCTTTTAACAGAATACCGGGCGTTTGATTGAATAAGCCTTCTAATATGTCCCATGAACCTTCGCATTCTAAATTCGCTTCATCAATAAATAAAACGGGCTTATTCTTACTATCATCAGCAAGCCACTGATTTAATTGGTCGATGCCAACATAAACAGCGTGATCTTTTTTGAGTTCATTGATGGCATAAGTACTTTTTCCAACGCCTGAGGGGCCGGCGATAAAAAGGTAAGAGGCATCTTTGAGTAATGATGATATTTTTTCATTGCGTTTCAGCATCTCATCAATATTTTTTTCTTTTTTATGTGGATGAGTGACTGTATCCCAAGCTATTTTTGCGTCGCGTAATGCGGGATCATTAGGGTTAAGACGCAAGAATGGTTTGAATGGGTTTGACAATTTCCCCGTTTTTAATTGATTGAGCATGCTTTTCAATTGCACATAACTAAAAAAGATGGTTGGTTGTTTTTCGTGAAAAATTTCATAAGCATTTTTTAATTGTTGATAAGCATCTAGTAAATGATATTTTCCTTTTAATGTTGATAACATATTGTCGAAATCAAGATTTTCTTTTATTTTTTCTGTTTGAATAAAAGAAATGCTCGGTACATGGTTTGACAGAATAATGAGTTCGCCAGTCGGTCTCATTTTTTCACCATTCACAACCAAATAAGGTGGATTCATCGCGAGGGATTCTAATTCTTTTGCGAGTGTCTCTGATAATCTCCCTTTCAATATCACTCGCTTTCCCTTCATGAGATGTTGCCATAAAGTGCCTTGCTGTGATTGAAAGCTGAGTTGATCATTGTCTGTGTTTGGTGTTTTTGATATTCGTTCGACTAAATCAGATAAACGTGTTTTATCATCGATGCTGAGAACTAATGTTCCTTCTTTTTCATGGAAAAGTTTTTCTTCGGTGATGTCAAGGTCATTGCTTGAAATCAATCGAAGCGTCTTAGAGGTAGAACGTATTTTAGGCATGAAGGTAACATCTAAGGCCATTTCAGCCGGTAATGTTACGTTTTCTGCCAAAAACAATTTCAATTGACAATGATGTTGTTGAGCCAAATGAACGAGTAACGCCCAGCTGGCGGGCGGTATTGTTTCTGTGACAATAACACGCAATTCATTAGCAGCATGTTGTGCAATCCATCCATCTTTCATATGAATGTGATTGTTCTCACATTGCATGCGGCTTATAAAATATTTCATTGTTTCCGAGTTTAATAAGACGCTGCGTTCATCTGGGATTTCTGAAGGCTCTGCGAGTTGAGTATGGCTGCTATTTAAAATGAATTTTCTTTTTTGATGAGTGATCGGAAAGTTTTTTGGCAGATCAATTTTTTCGCCGTTTTCATAAAAATAACCACGAGACAATAATTCGGAAATAAACAATTGAAAATCTTCCCTGTGCCAAGGTGCATTTACCAAGATGAGTCCTTTGTTATTTACAATGGCTTGGCTTAGTATTCCTTTTTGAAAATGAAATTGCTGATGGCCATTTTCATCAATGGTTAATTGAATTTGTCCTATTAACATTTTTTTCCAATCATCATAAAAAAATTCAACTTTATCAAAATCAGTTTCGTTGATGGCGTGAAGGGGTAAGGCATTTTGTATTTTTTCTTCTTCTAATATAGCGGGACATTCACTTAATAAGGGAAGGCGCGAAAAAAAATCTTCGCCTTTTCGATCGATCTCATTTTTATCTAGCAGAGTGAAAAGTGTGAGTTTGGGGGAAAGCGCATGATTTTTCCATGACCTGTCTGAATCAAACAACGTGTTATATCCAATTTGATGAGGCTTTAAGCCAGAGAAATTCACCATCATGACATCATAGTCAGTTGCGTTTTCCATCAATTGAACCAGTTGGCTGGGGGATGTTTGAAGGTTGTTTTGTTTGATGATGGCTTGTTTTTCACTGGCTTCATCCAGATTATTCAAACAATAAAATGAGCGATGATTTTTACTCAAATACGTAGACATGTGATGATAAAATGTTTTAATTTTTTCTGAATCAATGGTTATTAGTATTTTTCTTTTCCCTTCGGGTAGTTGCATGGCTGCTTTAAGTAAGTCATGACAATAGTCTTGCCATGTTTTTGCTTTGGATTGGAGTGTGTTCCATGTTTTGAACGGATTATTTGCAGATAATGGGGGAATAAGCGATGCTGCGTTTTTTTTCTCAATTTTTATTTCATGTAATATTTTTTCTTTAATTGATTTAATTAATTCAGCATTCTCACCTGCTCTTTTAGGAATAAGAATAGGTCCGTTATGGGGGATAATTTGAACGTGTGCGGTGAATCCACCCATGTCGGCTCGGCACCAATTTCCATCCATATTGACTTCCACAAAGGTATGGCACTCATTCTTAATTGCACGTGCTTCAATACCGAGTTGTTTTGCTAAGGCCATGAATACCCAAGCGCGGTGGCGACAAGCACCAAATTTGTGATGCAAAATAGCATTTAAATTCTCAATGGCGTTGTTTGAATGCGTCGGCAATTTTCCTTCAGAAAAGCCTGAACAAAAATCAAATAAGGCTGATGCGATTTCATGCGGGGTGAGGTTTTTCATTTTTTCCATCACCAATGAGTAATTAATATTTTTTTCTAATTGACCAGATGGTGAAAAAGATAATTTTTCAAATGGAATAGAGGGAGTTGAATTTGATCGTTTAATTGATAGGTCAGGGATTTTTTTTAATAAGAATTCAATTTTTATTTTTTGACCAGCAGGATTCTCTGATGGTCTGACATAATAAAGCGACTGTTCTTTGCAGTAACCTAATTCAATAGGAGCGTCTGATGAAAGGGCATCAATTGTTTCGTTGGTGCTTAAAGAAGGAAGCGGAAACCATGAAAAAGAATCGGCTACGATTTCAATACTGCAGTAAAACACGTCCGAACTTTCTTTGAAAAAATTATTGTAATGTAGGTAAAGATTGTCTTTTTTATTGAATTCGATCGGTTCAATGGAGTGAAAAGGCAATGCATAGTTAATTTTATGGGGATTGATTTGCAGATCGGTGTAAATGGCGATTCTGAAGTTGCGTGGATGAACGGGGTGATTTTCTTTGGGTTCAAAAAACGAACTGACTCGGTGAGTTTTATTAGGATCGAGGGTGGTATCGGTATCGAGAGGGTCAGGTTGATGAGATTCTTTCCTGATATTTTCGAGCGAATCAAAGGATGCATTGGTTGAGAGAATCGATGTTTTTTTTTCTTTTAAAAAAAGAAATGCAATATCTTTTTTCCTAAAGTTAGGATCACTCGTTAATTCAATAAATGTTCGATTGTTCACGAACACCTTTACTAAGGGTGACTGGTCGATGAGTTGGCTTAGTTGTTGCGGTGTGATGTGAAGATAGTCGCAGCGTGATAAATTAAGATAACTTAGGGATTTTAGATGATAGGATTCATTTAAAAATGAACCTGTTGTTTCATCATGATAGATTCCTGAAAAAGTAATTTTCTCAATGAGCGGGCATTTTTTCAATGTGTCGGAAATTAATTCATCATTAACATCTAAAAAACTAAGATAAGCAATATTGGTTTTCGTGATTTTTTTTGATTGATTGATTCTATATGATAGAATACATTGTAAGTGTTTATCGTTTTTTGTGACACTTAGCTTGATTGGATTTTCAGACGATTTTTGTATTTTTTCCATTTCTTGGACGTCAATATAGGTTTTATCGAGAAGGTTTGATTTTTCCATCGATAAAAACTTCAACTTGTTAAATGAATAATTTGATAGTTTTTTTTCTGAACCATCGTAAGAAGTTTCGATAGAATTAAATTCTAGCCATGTAATATTTTTTGCTATCCTTGAAAGCATTTCCACATTGTTTGATTTTTCACGAGTAAGAAATTTAAGCCGACGTAACTTATCTAAAGTGAAAGAAGGAAAATCTTCATAGGAGCCGTTTAAATTTTCCACAATCAATTCTTCAAGATGATTAAAATAGTGAAGAATGAATAGAGCTTGTTTCCAATGCAATGCTTTTAGGGTTAGCTTTTTAACAAGATTAAAAGGAAGCGCGGGCATTGATTCCGAATTATTTTTTATGCCGTCGATGGATAATTCTTCTAGATGAGGGAATATGACTAGTAAATCAGCTAAATTTTCATAAGATAATTCTTTTGCAACAAGCGATGAGATGTTTATCAGAGGATCAGGTTTCGTATTTAATCTGCCCGTGATTTCAGTCAATGTTATTTTTTTTAAGCGCGGGAATTTTTTGAAAATAACTGAAGCATCGTTGATATTAATGGATCCCGCTAAAGAAAAAAGCATTCTTTCGGGTGAGATGGAATCAATATCATCAGGGTGATTAAATCTTAAGCCAATTGAATCATTGCATTTTTGATTGTTTTCATTGTCAGAAAAAACAACATATTTTCCGATTTCAAATGGCGGTGATTCTGATTCTGTATCTGAGTAGTCTTCGTCCGCGTAATCTTGTGGTGGGTTTTTTATTGTTAGATAAGGATGTTTTTCACTGAGTTGATCAATGCAATGCTTTGTATTATTGGTTGCGTCAGCTAACATTATTTTCGTTTTTGGGTCAAAGTAGGATAGAAACTTAAGTAGCGTATCATCTTTCAGGTTTCCTCGGATGTGAATTTCTTTAATGGAATGATCGAAACGCCATGAGGTGATCAAATCCATTGAGTCAATAAATTTTTTTGAAAATGAAATTTTATTAATATGTTTGCAATATCCAAAAATTTGACTGATTATTTCAATGAAAGATGACTCTTTGTTTTGATTCGTCACTTCAGCATGATTAACGGTTATATTAATAAGATAGTCCTCATTAATGCAGCCTAGCAGCGGATAAATTGCTTCCGGATTATTTTTTTCGAATTCGTTAAGTAAATCAAAATCTAAATTAATAAAGGGAGATTGTCGATAAATCATAGTAAAGATGAGTGGCTGCAATTTGAATTGAATAATTTGTCGATATTGTGTATCAATGATTTCACAATCCTTGAAGGCAAATTTTTCTTTTGCAAGTATTTCTTTTAATTCTTCGGGAGTTGTCAAGGCAACTTCTGTTAATGCATCCATTAATATTTCAATATCAGTTGCTTCAACTAAACCCAGCTTGGTGAAAACATAAATTTGAACAGGTTGTTTTAATAAGAAGGCCCATAATTTTTCGATATCATCGCTTTGATTGTCAGCTAATATAGAATGAGTTAGCGACCAATCGGTGATGATTATTTTCTTTTTAAATTGATTTTCATGCCCTATTACCCATTTCCCCCAGCAGGGCATCTTATTACATAATCTAGAAATATCGAGATGGCAGCCATCATCAGGTTCATCACTGTATTGAATGGTAGGTGTCGAATGAGGGCTATAAAGCAGATGGTTTAAAAAAACCTGAGCCTGGTTTTGTTCGTTAATCATCGCTTCATTTTCACGTAAATGAGAATCTTTTCTGGTATTAAGCATGCAGGGCGCGCCACTTCTTGTTTTTGGTTTATTTTGTTTAACTTATTATAAGACAAAACCAACAATATCGTATGAAAAATTCGCACGATTTTATTAAAAAGTTATAAAATTGAAATAGTTACAGGTTTTTCCTTGATAAAGGCTGCTAAGGTTTTAATAAGAAAGCCTCGCTATAGTTAATAAAGCAACATAACGATATGCAACGATAGCGAGGTTTTAATAATGAAAGCGGTCATTGTTCATGTTCAAAAAAAGATGGCGAACGGTAGTAACAAGAAGTATCAATTCGGTGTGTCCTTTGCGGATTCTTCTCTTTTAGTTGATGACGAAGAATTAAAGAAAGTTGCTGAATTTGTTGTAGAGAAGGCGGTGGCGGGTGGAATATTGAGGGGTTCGGTGACGGAGAAAATAAGAATTGAAGTTGTTACTACTAAAAAAGAACAAAATAATTATCGATTATCTTTTCAAGCAAGCACGGGGACGGCGTTTTGTGATCTAAACTATAGCAGTGCTCAATCAGAGAAGGGGAGTGGTTCTGGTGATGACTCTGTTGCCGCTGAGAATACAATTTGCTCTAATTTAAATGATTATCCGGAAATAGAAAGTGATCTTTTGACATTTCATCGAGAGAAAGAAAAAGAACAACACAAGCAAGCGGAAGCTCAGCAGGCTGCGAATCATTTTTTAAGTCGTCAATCATCGGGCTTTAAATGTGTTACGAATCTGGAATTTCCAACAAACAAGATCAGCAATAACTTAACAGAAGACGAGATTCGAAAACAATTGGATAGAATGCTTGATGAAATATTTATCTCAAAAGAGAGTAAGATGGCGGACCTTTTTTCATCTGAAAAAGTAAAAATCAATCAAGGCAAAGCGGAGATTGAAAAACTTAAACGGGATCTAAGCAAGATTACAAATAGTAGTCTAAAAAGTGAAATGGAAAGTGTTGGTGAATTTGAGGATAACATAAAAAAATCTATTGGGTTAACCCCTGAAATTGAAACTAGAATTAATAAGGAAATTGACACCTTATCAGAAGAAATCAAAAAAACAAAGGAAGGCATGGGTTCTGAGATGATAAAATATAAAGAATTAGAAAAGGAATTGTTGGATTCTTCTAAGAAAACTTTAAATGAAGTGTATAGCTATGATGGTATTTATATCGTGCAATTTGCAAAAAAAATGGTTGCAACAGCACTGTATAATGCTGGAATTGATTATTGCAATGATATTTTCCTTAACTTCACAGATGAGAACAAACGAAAAGACAAGCTAAAAGAATTGAATGATTCTTTTGGTGGGATCATTTCGATTGGAACTGATGGTCAAATTCAGGGAGTTAATCAAATCTACACTCTATTTGAGCAATCATCATTAGCAGAGATTGCTAACATAATTGGAGGGTTATTGAAAAAATGTGATACATCTTTATTTGGGTCATCTGAAAAATTAAAAAAAATCACTGCCCAATTAACGAAGGTTGAAGATGAATGCAAAAAAAAATATAAAGAAATAAGTCCTAATTTTTTTAGCTTATTGGCTAAACCTGAAATTGTTTTCGAATGGGATAAAAAAGAGTTTGAGTGGAAAGACTTTTTATTTGCAATGGAAAAAAATGATATAGAAAAACGAGCTAACGGGGTAGAACAGCTTAAAAAAAGCTGGGAAAATCTTGCTGCAAAGACTGGGGAGAGTGAAAAAAGGGTTGTTGAGTTTCAAGGTAAGGTTACGCAACTTCAAGAAAAAGCAAATGAATTGCAATTGAAAATTAAGACGATTAAAGAGGCTGGAGAAAAAGAAATAGCAATGGCAAATGCAAGAGAAAAACAAATAGAGAATACGGATATAACTGTAACTCCATTGCTATCGCCACGTGAGGAGAAACTCAAACCGAAATTACCGATCGATTATCGAACATTAGTGCACTGTATTAAAATTTATATGCAAGTTCACGAATGGCGAAGAAGTTACGGTCTTTTCACTAAAAAATATGGGAAAAATACACTCAGAGGAGAGGCGGTAAAATTTCAAACAAAGCAATCACTCAATGAGCCGGGTGTTCTATCTTATATTCAAACAAAAGTACCTAAATATGTCGGAGAGCAATGGAACAAATTGTTAGTCAATCAAAACACAGATATCTTACCGGAGGACGATGCGAAAAAATTGTTTGACTCGTTAAAACAATGCGCAGATGACGCATTGTTAAAAAATGTATGGACCAGATCTAAAGATACGAAAGCGTATTATAAGGCTTTTAGCGATGAACGGCAGCTCGTTGATCATATTAAAAAAGACGTTACGAAATACTATCAAAGCATTGGGTCTGTTCCGGCGGCAGTAAGCAGGTTGTTTGGTATTAACTTTTCAACAGAGGAAAGTACTGCTGTTAAGCATGATAGGTCTAGAAAAGTAACTTCAAAATAGCATCGCTTGCGCATGCCTTCCCTTGCAAAATATGCCAAACAGTTTTGCAAATAGGCATGTGTACCTGGTGTTTTTCGGCTAACTGATTAATCGATTCAGCATTATATTTCCCTTCAACGGCTTGACCAATGGCTTGCTCGGCTTCTTGAATAGAATGCCCTTTCCCTAGACTAAGACCTAGTCGGCGATTGCGCGACAGATCATCAGAACAGGTGAGAATGAGATCGCCCAAACCAGCGAGACCGATCAATGTTTCTGGCTGAGCGTGCAAGGCTTTTCCTAGCCGCATCATTTCTGCTAATGCTAGCGTGATTAATGCGCTGCGTGTATTCACACCAAATCCCAGACCATCTGAAATGCCAGTTGCGATAGCAATCACATTTTTCACAACGCCACCGATTTCAACACCAATGATGTCGTGACTGGGGTGTATCGAGAAAATATTGCTATTAAAACGTGTGATTAAATCCGATAAAAAAGCCGGATCTTGACTTGCGATCACAACAGCCGTGGGCACTCCTGCTGCGACTTCACGCGCAAAAGAGGGGCCTGAGAGAACAGCAAAAGAGTGTTTTTTCTCGAGTATTTGATCTGCGATGTCACTCAGCAATTGTCCTGTTTCATGATCTAATCCTTTTGTGGCACAAATTACGCGTGCATGCGGATGCATGACATTTTTTAATTGAGTGAGTGTCTGGCGAAAACCAGTAGAAGGTACAACAATTAAAATATCTTGAATATCCCGGACGGTTTCTTGCAGATCCGTCATGGGATGAATGCAATCTGGTAAGGGAAAGCCAGGCATATAACGACTATTTTCTTTATCGTTACGCATGGCGTCGATTTCAGATTTTTCGATACTCCAAATCTGTACGCGTTGACCACGTCTTGCTAAATACAAAGCTAACGCTGTTCCCCACGAACCGGCGCCTAATATTGCAATCGGATTGTATGGTTGACCTTCCACCGATGTTTCCTTTTTTTAATTAGGTTTTCCTGCGCCTTCTTTTCCTTGTTGTTCCATATGCTGAGCATACAGAGCGTCAAAATTGACGGGTGCTAAAATTAATTGTGGAAACCCGCCTCGGACAACGATATCGGATACCACTTCGCGTGCATAAGGGAAAAGAATATTAGGGCAGAAACTGCCTAACATTTGATGCAATTGGTCGTTAGGAAAACCATTGATTAGGAAGACGCCGCCTTGGTGTACTTCGATTAAAAAGGCATTCTTTTTGTCGGTGGTGACCGTTGCTGTGATTGATAAAATCACTTCGTGAAGGTTATCTTGAATGCGATTACTTTTCGTTTCAAGATTCAACGATACTTCGGGTTTCCATTCTTCAATGAATGTATGGGGTGTATTCGGTGCTTCGAAAGAAATATCTTTCACAAAAATACGTTGGATTTCAAATTGCGGTGTTGCATGGGTTTGAGTTTGTTGTGTTGTCATAAGACTTACCTTTTTAAGATGTGGTTTTTAATAAATTATCGAGTTTACCTGACTTTGCTAAAGCAGCAAGATCATCATAACCACCGATAGGTTGATTATCGATAAAAATTTGTGGAACGGTTTGGCGATTGCTTAAACGAATCATTTGATCTCGTTGATGTTCATCTAAGTCAATTCTGATTTCTTCAAAAGCGACATGACGATCTGACAATAAATTTTTTGCCAGACGACAATAAGGACAACTTTCTTTCGTATAGATAATGACTTTAGCCATGTTCATGACTCCTTAATATCGGCTCTTTGCTTTTTACTGTGGACCTTATTCTTTAACCACAGGCATTTGCGCTTCCATCCATGCACGCATGCCGCCAGCGAGTGAGTAGGCATTATAGCCTTGTTTTAATAAATTCGCGGCTAATTTTTGTGATTCCATTCCTGTTTGACAAATGAGGATAAGGGTGCGTCCTTTAAATTTTTCAAGTTTTTTAGCCGGTGTTTTAATTTCTTGCGGTAAAAAAGAAACGGCATGAATAATATGCCCTTTACGAAATGATTCGACAGAGCGAATATCGATGATGGCGGCATTATCATGATTAATCATTTGCGTGGCTTTAGCGGGGCCAATATTAAATACATTTCTTTTAGCGCGAATGAATTCAATCAAGATGAGCAATATAAATAAAATAAACATGGCTAACCACAAGAAGGGGTGGTGAGCAATAAACGTGGTTAAATCTTGCATAAACCTACCTTAGAATAACGATCAAAAATAATGGAAAGTTAATTTAGCGGTAATTAGCATTCAGGGCAATCTTTGAATGATATTCGCTCTCTTTTTTCGGCTTATTTTTAGGCGATTGACTGCTATTATCCTCGCCTCGCGACAGACCAAACATCAATTCGTCGGGCCCCTGCTTGTTGCAATACCCGGGCACATTCTGTCACGGTCGAGCCTGTCGTGATGACATCGTCTAAAAGACAAACATGACGATGGTGATAATGACCTTCTGCCACAAAGGCTTGTGCCATATTTTGTGTCCGTGTCTTTGCCGATAAACGGCTTTGATTTAATGTCGATTTCACCCGTTTTAATCCAAAAAGATCGAGCGGGATATGGAATCGTCTAGCTAATGGCCGTGCTATTTCAACAGCCTGATTAAATCCACGTTCCCGCAAGCGATGAGGATGAAGTGGCACAGGAATAATGATTTCCGGTAAAACTTGTTGTGCGTACCAAACATCGGAAATGGCCTGGGCCAATAATTCACCCAATGCGGTTGCGTGCGATAATTGATGCTGAAATTTTAGCTGAATAATGAGCTCATTGATGGGAAATAAATAGGGGAAAAGCGCATAAGTGGTTGTAAAAGGGGGTGGAAATGACAGGCAA
>CAYTKY010000055.1:0-15443 GCA_964438435.1 uncultured Coxiellaceae bacterium
CTTTGCTAAGGTCCGCCGTTTTTTTTCTTCATTCGGTTCACCGGTTAAATAAGCGACCGTGATTTCAAATTCTTTTTCATTAAATAAGGCGGTGTATTGATTGTAAATATCAATAAATTGTGTTGCATCATTATGACCAAAAATTAAAATTTGTTTACGCACAATGTATCCTCTTTTCCTTTTATTGCGAAATCGGACCTAATTCGATTTTGCCCGTGTAAATTCATAACCATCCATTTATCGATCGAATGATATCAAATCTCAGTTGAAAATAGCAGAATGAATAGATTTTTAATATTAATCATATAGTTGCTTTATTTTTGGGATTGCTCATTTGATGGTTCTACACTATAATAGAAGGAGAGGGGCTAAGGGACTCTTTTATGACATCAAAGACTGATCAATTTAAGCAGCTAAAAGCAACTGCAAATAAGATTCTAAAAGAAACAAATGAATTGAAAACCCTTATTTCTCATTTTAATGAGGGAAATCCGGTTGTTTTGTCAATTCAAACGATGGCAGATATCGGTAAAATTACCTCAGGCATTTCTTCTCTTCATACAGAAACAGAATCTTTTTTGCATGCACAATTACGTTCTCTCAAAAAAGAACCGGACCAATTGGCCGACAAATTATTAGCGATTCGCCATAAAATGCGCATGCTAGTCGGTATTGTGAAGGGCTATAGTGAGATGGTGATTGAAGATTTGTCGTCAGATAAACGGCTAAAACCGTTAATCGAGCAGTTTGTTCGCATGCTGGAAATTTCTAAACAATTAGTGATTTTAATTGATGATATGCGAGATTCAAGCGGTCAATCAATTGAGAAAGTGAACAAAGTGATTGGTCAAGAAAAGTTGGCAGTAAAAAAATCAATGAGCTCAAAAGAAGGGAATGAAAAATATCCTATTGCAACACAAGAGAAAAATTCTATTCTCATTGTCGATGATAGTGAGGCAAATTGTGAGTTATTGAATAATTGGTTGCAACGAAAACATTATCATACTTATATTGCTCGCAGTGGAAAACAAGCATTGGCTATGCTGGAGGAACACGCTGATATCGATATTGTGTTGTTAGACGTTATGATGCCGTTCATGGATGGGCACGAAGTTTTGTTGCGCATTAAAAAAAATAAATTATTGGCAGATACCATGGTCATCATGATTTCCGGCATGGATGAGATTGATACGGTTGTTCGTTGTATTATGAGTGGTGCTGAAGACTATCTCACTAAACCCTTTAATCCATATCTTTTAGCGGCGAGAATTTATGCTTGTTTTGAAAGGAAACGGTTGCATCGAATCGAGAAAGCTTATTTGGAATATCTGGCATATCTTCCTTATTTAATGAAAAAATAATTGTGTTAAGTCCCTGGTTGCCTCTCGGTGCTATTTCAATATAGGAGATGACATGCAAAAAGGATCGATGATCGATTTTTTGAAATGAGCATTATTAATATCGTCAATTTTTTTTATCATTTCATCTAAACCTTCTGCAATGCCTATATTGCCTGGCAAAATAGTCGATTGTTTTGTTGACGATCAGCATGATTTACCAGAAATTCCATTTAAAATCGAACCCATGTGGAAATAAAGTGTGGTGAAAATTATTAATTTTGGGTTGAGTTGGCAAGAGGGCTTAAGAAACTTTCAAGGCCGCTCCCGGATCCCGCATCTTCGGCCGCGATGATTCAGTGATCCTTTCGACGACATAGGGCGGCCTCCGTGCGGGACGACATCGAGCTTTGTGCAATCAATGGGTTAACCGAACACATACTAATTTATCTGGATGATTGGAAATTCAGAAAAATACAACGGTTAGAGGATGGGCAAATTGTTTTACGAAAATCAATTTGCAAAAAATAATAAATCTGACGATCAGATTCCGGAAAATTTTATTTCTTCATCAATGCTTCTATTTTCGATAATAATCGTGGTAAATCGATGGGTTTAACATCATAGTCATCACATCCTGATTCAATGGCTTTTTCTCGATCACCAACCATGGCATGCGCGGTGAGTGCAATAATGGGGATATGTTTAGTCGATTCATTTTTTCTCACGCGTTTAGCTGCTTCCCAGCCATCAATCACAGGTAAGCTCATGTCCATTAAAATTAAATCAGGTAATTCATTAATGGCTTTTGTAACGCCGTCTTCGCCATCAATCGCAATGACAATTTGATAACCTTTTTTTTCTAATCGTCGTGATAACATATCACGATTCATTTCATTATCTTCTACCAGTAAAATTTTATTCATGAGGTTTCTCCAGTGAAATCTAAGTAGACTTAACTCTTTCCTTTTTCAATAGTTTGCTGAATGATCGTTAGTAATTCTTCTTTTTTATAAGCGCCTTTACGAATAATTAAGGCGACTCCACCGTTGAGTCGTTCTTTATCTTCTGCTGTTAAATCTTTTGCTGTGATGACAATCACGGGAATAGAGCGCCATTTTTCATTATTTCGAATCGCTTTAATGACTTCAAATCCATCCATGCCAGGCATCATTAAATCGAGTAAAATAGCTTGTGGTATCGTATGTTGTAATTTGTCGAGAGCATCAAATCCATTCACGCATTCTGTAATTTTCCAGGGTGTTTTGCTGAGTGCGCGAATGATTAATGTACGTGCTAATTCATCATCTTCAACCGCTAAAATATTAGCAGGTTGATCTAAGCTTAAATATCTTTCCAATGTTTCAATGAGTAAGTTCGCTTGAACCGGTTTGATTAAAAATTCAGTTGCACCGAGTGCGTAACCGGTATCTTTATCAGCCAATACTGTTAACATGATGACTGGAATTTGTCGTAATTCAGGATCGGATTTTAAGATGCCAAGCATTGCCCAACCATCTGTTCCCGGCATAATAACATCGAGGATAATCACTTGGGGGAGGTATTGTCTGGCTAGAGCCAAACCTTCTTCACTATTGGTTGCATGTTGCAGTTCATATCCTGTTTGAACTAAGGATTCTTTAATGAAATTGTAGATATGAGCATCATCGTCGATAATTAAAAGATTACCGGGTTTGATTTGGGTTTTTTCTTCTGTGATTATTTCGGGTTCTGGAGCGCGAATATCAGGTAAAATGATTGTGAAAGTGGTTCCTTTATTCGCTTCGCTCGTAACGCTGATATCACCTTTTAACATTTTGCAAAATGTTTGTGTGATAAATAACCCTAGTCCGGTGCCACCATATTTTCGTGTTGTCGATGCATCAGCTTGCGAAAAAGCTTTGAATAATCGTGTTAGCTGTTCGGGTGTCATTCCAATACCAGTGTCGCTGACGCTAAATTGAATATATTTAACCCCATCTTTAATCACACGTTTAATAGAAAGTGTGATAATGCCATCAGAGGTGAATTTGCTAGCATTGCTTAACAGATTAAATAAACACTGACGTAATTTGGTAACATCAGTATAAATTAATGAAATATTTCCATTGTACTTAATTTCTAATTTGTTATTTTTGCTATTAATTAGCGGTGTTGCGATATTAATGACATCTTCTAAAATGGTTTGCATATTCGCTTCTTCTAAGTAAATTTGCATTTTTCCAGATTCAATTTTTGAAATATCTAAGATATCGTTAATTAATCCTAAGAGATGTTTCCCTGCGCCATTAATGCGATTTAAATCTTGAATGAAACTCTCAAGTTCCATGTCTCTTGCTTCTTCTTGCAACATTTCGCTATAACCAATGATCGCATTGAGTGGTGTACGTAATTCGTGACTCATATTTGCTAAGAAATTTGATTTGGTGCGATCAGCTTCTAAGGCTTGATCTCGAGCTGTTTGTAATTTTGCTAATGTGGCGGTTAATTCATTTTCAGATCGTTGCAAGCGAGTACCGACTAAATAAGCAGTGGATATTGCAAAGATAAATGAAAAAATGCAAAGAATAATGACGTTGTGTTTTAATATTTCAACAGGTGAAAAAGCTTCATTGTCATCAATTTTAACTAACATCCCCCATCCTTGTGAGGGTAGGTAACGCCATACACCGATCACTTGCTTATTTCGATAGTCAATAAAAAAACCTTCTCCCTTGCCGCCTCGGCTTGCTTTTCTGAAAGAATCTAACATTTTTTGATCAAGTGCAATCGGGTTATTCATGAAATCAGAAATAGAAGAAAAGCGAAGCGGAACTTCAGGAATAATATGATTCCCTTTCATTTTACCAATGAGTGTTTCACCCGTTTTTCCTAATCCGGCGGTATCATTCACCACTTTGGCAATTGCTTGGTTGCTGATTTCTAATATTAAAATTCCAATTAATGATCCCTGGTTGTAAATGGGAACGGCAATATACGCCTGTAAATAAGGTTGTGTTGAAACATTTTCGAAGTCGGAAATTTGTGTTTCTAATAACGTGGCTGCATTATTAAACGTTTTCATGAGCGTTGAATCTTTATAAGGTCCCACGGTGTCATTGCGGCCAATTAATCCGGGTTCTGTTAATGAAAAAAGAAACTGTCCTGAAGAGGATAGCAGCATGATGTCGGTATAACCCGCCTGCATCTTTAAACCGTTGGCATAGGTGCGAAGTTTTTGAATGGCTTTCAAATAAGTCGGATTATTTAAATCACCTTTTTTTAAAGCAGTTTCTATTTCAATGGTTGCATCTAAAATAAAAGGATTTTTAGCTAATAAAGCGGCATCCATTTTGCTTTTTTGAATGTAACTTTCAATATTATTTTTCTTATTATCAGCAATGGTAGATAAATTTGTGAGGACTTCTTTTCTTAATGACGTTTCTGCAATTTGAATAGAAAAATAAGACATCACAATGAGGGGGACTAGGGCGACAAGCAGTATCCACCAGAAAAAGCTATGGTGGATGAAAATATTTTTTATGAAATTCTGTTTTTCATCCATTCTCTTTTCTCGTTATTTATTTGCCTGTGTTTTCCCAATTTTCTTTCCAGTTTGTATATAAATGATCGAGAAATTCATTCCATTCTTCTTTGGAGCGAAAAGTAGGATAAGGAACTGGTTCGATGGGTCTTTCAGAACTCCAAACGATTTCAAATTGGCCATCATAACCAATCTTACCAATGCGTACACTTCTCCAAGTGTGCAATACATCAGGATCAACATAGACGACACCTTCAGGTGCATAAAAACTTTGGCTTTTAATCGCAGAAAGAACATCATTGACATTATTAGATTTTGCATCATTGACGGCTTGTGCCCAAAGATAAACACCAAAATAACCAGCTTCCATCGGATCATCAACGACCATCGTCTGCGTGTTATCGCTATTTTTATGTGTTTTTTTAAAGCGAGAAACAAAATCTTTATTTTCTGGAGTGGGGATACTTTGAAAATAATTCCAAGCAGCATAATGACCCGCCACATCTTTTTTATTCATGTGACTTAATTCACTTTCACCAATGCTAAATGACATGACGGGTATTTCTTTGGGCGTGATGCCCGCTTCTCGTAAGGCCTTGAAGAAAGCAATGTTTGAATCTCCGTTGATCGTATTTAATATGACATCGGGTTTTGTCTCTAGAATTTTTTTAATAATGGGAGCGATGTCTTGGCTGCCTAGTAAAAGATATTCTTCGCCAACCACTTCGCCACCTAATATTTTAATTTGTTCTTTGATGATTTCATTGGCTGTGCGTGGGAAAACATAATCTGAACCGACTAGAAAAAAACGTTTTCCTAAATGATCAAACGACCATTTTACGGCAGGAATGATTTGTTGATTTGGTGCAGCGCCTGTATAAACAATATTGGGAGATTGTTCTAATCCTTCGTATTGAACAGGATAAAAAAGTAAATGATGGTGTTTTTCAATAATGGGTTTAACGGTTTTTCGACAAGCCGATGTCCAGCAACCAAAAATCACACTGACGTTATCTTGAGTGATTAATTTTTCTGCCATATCAGCAAAATGCGGCCAATTGGATTGGCCGTCTACCACAATCGGTTCAATGGGCCGGCCTAATAAGCCGCCTTTTTTATTAATTTCATCGATCGCCATTAATGTGGCCTCGGCGACAGGGGCTTCGCTAATCGCCATGGTGCCGCTTAAAGAGTGCAATATGCCGACTTTAATGGGAGCTTTGAGAAGAGGGTGTGAAGTTTTATTAATATACCAAATGCCTATTACGACAGATAGAATAAAAAGTGTGCCTATGATAAATATGGCTTTTTTCATATTTATAATCTTCCATCTTTTTAAATTCCACTCAGACACGCAGTCTATTTTTCTGTGATGCTATGTGTATAGTATAACAGTAAAAAACAGGCGAATTTTAAAAGAGACGATATCTTTTTTGTTTTTTCAACAGAATCAATTGGCTATCACTTATCACGGCGACTCACAAATTTCTTAATAGTAAGGTATAGTTAGAGTATGACCATTTTAGAATGGTAGGCATCTGAATGCCGCAAAAAAGTATCGAAATTATTCTTTTTCGACAACTCGTCACTTATCTGGCGTTGCCGTCTTTTATCGTTGATTCTGATGGATGCATTATTTATTGCAATGAAGCCGCAGAAAAAGTCTTAAATTTTACTTTTTCAGAAAACAGCGGGGTGCAAGCAACACGTTGGCAAGCGTTTTTAACGCCTAGAGATAAACAGGGTCGCTTAATTTCAATTGAAAAATCGCCGCTCTATATTGCATCGACGCATTATTGTTTGGCGCATAATATATTTTATTTTACTGATGCAGAAAAAAAATTAAAAAAAATTGAAATAGTGGCGATTCCTATTTTGAACCACATGGACACTTTTTTAGGGACCATCGCTTTTCTACAGGAAATGGAATCATGATCGTGACACTCTGGGGGGCTAGAGGTTCGGTTGCTTGTGCTGGGCCCGAAACAGTGGGTTACGGGGGGAATACATCATCGGTTGAAGTGAGAGGATCCGATGGAACGATTTTGATTTTAGATGCTGGAACTGGTATTCGTCGATTAGGTCTTTCTCTCGAAAAAAAAATTAAACGAGTTGATATTTTGTTAACGCATTTGCATCTTGATCATATTCAAGGCCTCGGTTTTTTTGTGCCGCTTTATGATCCTGATATGGAAGTTCATATTTATGGACCAGCTAAATCGAATCATGAATTACATAAATATTTAGCGAAATATTTATCGCCTCCTTTATTCCCTGTCATCATTAACGATTTGCAATGCAAATTATATTTGCATGCCGTGCCAATGAAAAACTTAAAGATCGGTGAGTTTCAAATTTTTGCCCAGAAAGTTTGTCATCCTGGTTTGACCATGGGATATCGTATTACCTCCCCGCAAGGAACGGTTGCTTATCTGCCCGACCATGAGCCTGCTTTAGGGAATGATCAATTTCCACTGAATGCTGATTGGACGTCAGGCTATGAAGTAGCAATGGATGCGGATTTGCTTTTGCATGATGCGCAGTACGCAACTGATGAATATCCTAGTCATGAAGGGTGGGGGCATAGTGCAATTTATCATGCAATATTATTTGCAAAATTAGCACGAGTCAAAAAACTCATTACGTTCCATCATGATCCTGGGCATTCTGATGAAAAATTAGATGCGATTTTAGAAGAAGCAAAAGCCATGTTGCCTCTTGATACATTAAAAATTGAACGTGGAAAAGAAGGATGTGTATTTAAGTTGCCAGAGGAAGAAGAATGCAGCGCCGTTTAAGCAAAAAAAACTGGTTTAATTCACTTGCATTATCATTGTTATTGCATCTTTTATTTTTTGCCGCTTTTTTATCAGTCATTTTTTTTCATCCTCTCCGGATCAAGCCGCCGCATGATTATGTTCCTGCGTATACCTATGCGAATAATCACGCGCCTGCTGTGCAACAACAAGCGGCTGTTGCTTCTGCTGCGAATACATCGTCTTCTGTTTCATCTGCATCCAGTCATATCAAAACAACACAGTCATCTAAAAGTTCATTAAAAAAAATATCGTCACAACGACGAGCATTTTCAACTGAATCGATATTGGCTTCTTCATTGCGAATTTTGCAAGAAAATCAAATGCAACAATTGGAGAATAAAAAAAATGTTGAACCAATTTATATGGTCGGTGATAAAAATGAAGTTGCTGATCCTTTGATTCAATTATTAGGCAAAGCGTTGTCTGCACATTTTTCCTATCCGAAAGCAGCGGGAGAATTTGGTATTAGAGGAAGGGTATTGGTAGGCATGACGCTGCATCCGCAAGGATTTTTATCCGATATTAAAATGCTAAAATCAAGTGACAACGAGGATCTTGATGCGGCAGCACTTCGTGCAGTGAATACAGCACCCACCATCATGGGTGCAGCACGATTTTTATCTCAACCAAAATATTTTGTAGTCGGATTTATTTTTAATTAGGGCGTGCTTTCTTTGCGAAAGGAAATAATGAGTTCTGTATTGTCAGCACGCTCCCAGCAGAGAGTCATCAATAAGGTCGCACAATGACTTTCGTGCCGATCGCTGCAAAATTAAATCGAATCCATTCCGCATCACCCACCCGCAACCGAACGCAACCATGGCTCGCATTGCCATCAACGACATCATAAGAGCCATGTAATCCTTGGTGGCCATTGAAAAACATACAATAGGGCATAGGCGCGCCACCTCGGGGAATAGGGTATTTCGACGATTTGCAGCCCGAGCTTCCTAGCGACTGAATGCGAAAGCTACCGGATTTTGTGCGGCAACTCCGTCTAATATCTGGGCACCAATGAGCACCAGCCGTCGCAATCCCGCCGCGAACTAATTGGCCGTCTGCATTATACGCTCCCCAAGCATGAACGCGTGGGTCAATAATGATGACCTTTTCTCCGCTGGGAGTAATGCTGCTAGGCATGCGTGCCGCATAGTCCACTTTATTTTTAGGTTTGGATGTGTGCTTGCTCGCTGCGGCATATCTGTCCGCCGCTTGGGGGTGATATGTGTAAGAACAAGCAGAAAGCGGGATGGCAATAAGCAAGATCAGAGACAATCCGATGCCTCGCATGGCAACCACTCCTATTATCTTTTTTATTACCTCCATTTTACATCAAAATAGAATTTTCTTGATTAAATCGATATAACTTATTGAATTGATGTGTTTTTATTGTTAATTATTTTAATAGAGTGAAGAATAAAGTCAGTAAAAAGAAGCTGTTACTACTATCGGGTTCAATGTATAATGAGCCCTATAAGAAAACAGATAAACAATTGTGAATCTCGTGCTATTAGCGAGAATCGCTCGATAAATAACACTTAACTAATTGGACTCTCTCCTTTTTGCCTCGGAATCAACTCAACACGGCAGAAGAAGAGACTCATTGACGTCACGTAGATTATGAAATCATTCAAAATTGTTGAAAGAGAAAATAACACATTGTTTATTGTTTACCTTGGATGGTTCGCCATTGCTCTATTTTATTTTTATCAATACATTTTACGAGTCGCGCCTGGCGTATTGGTAACGGATTTAAAACAAACATTCCATTTAACGGCAGAACAATTTTCTACGCTCGGTGCTTTTTATCTTTATGCTTATTCACTCTGCCAAATTCCTTTAGGCATTTTGGTGGATTATATCGGTGTACGTAAAACCGTTGTTGCCTCCGTTGTCCTCACATTGGGGGGCGCATTTCTTTTATCCGTCGCAACCTCATTGGGGATGTTGCAATTAAGTAGAATATTAGTGGGTGTTGGTTCTGCTTGTGCATTTATGTGTTCATTAAAACTGGTTGTTGATTATTTACCTATTGGCAAACGCGGCTTTTTGATGGGTGCTACCTTAACATTGGGGACATTAGGTGCGATTGTTGCAGGTAAACCATTAGCATTGTTGGCTGATTACACAGGGTGGCGCGAATCCATTTCTTATGCGGCTTATTTGGGTTTAATTATTTTATTGGTTGCTCTTTTGGGTCTTCCGAAACCACGCAAAGAAAGCTTGATGCCGCGTTCGCCTGATTTAACACGAGCGATTACTCAATCACTGATTGAAGTTGTGAAAACGCCACCGGTTATGGTTTATGCGGTGTTAGCCATCGGTGTTTATACGCCTTTATCTGTATTAGCAGATTTGTGGGGTGTTTCTTTTTTGATGCAGAAATATGACTTATCGCGAGCAGTGGCTGCAGAAACAACGATGATGATGTATTTTGGTCTGGCAATGGGTTGTTTAATTTTGCCTTGGTTAAGTGAGAAATATCATTTTTTAAATCGGAGTATTCAAGCGAGCGTATTGGGTGTGTTAGTCATTTTTGCTTTATTACTATACGGACCTTTATTGCCACTTCCTGTTCTACAATTTGTTTTAATTTTGTTAGGTATTTTTTGTGGTGCGGAAATGCTTTGTTTTGCAGGGGCAAGTCGATATACCCACGTGCGTAATGTGGGCACCACCTTGGGTGTGGTGAATACGCTCAATATGCTAGGCGGTGGATTGTTGCAGCAATTAATTGGCTGGCTTTTAGATTCTGTTTGGTCAGGCAAAATGGAAGAGGGCGTGCGTATTTATAGTACGAATGAGTATACGATCGCCCTTTCTGTTCTTGTGTTTGTTATTGCTATTTGTTGCGCACTTTCTTTTCGACTACCTAGAGATAAATTGTAATTACGATTTTTTAATCCCTAATAATTCCACTTTAAAGATCAATGTTTGATTGGGACCAATGGCAGGGGGTGCGCCTTCTTCGCCATAAGCTAATTGCGGTGGGATATACAATTCCCAAGTCGAACCCACGCTCATTAACTGCAATGCTTCTGTCCAACCTTTGATAACACCGCTGACTGGAAAAGTAGCCGGTTCGCCTCGATTGTAAGAGCTATCAAATTCTGTTCCATCTGTTAATTTGCCAGCATAGTTAACGGTGACAACATCATTCGTCGTCGGTTTGGCGCCTTTTCCTTCAACGAGAATTTTATATTGCAAACCATCAGGTAACGTAATGACGCCTGGTTTTTTCTTGTTTTCTTCTAAAAATGTATTGCCGGATAATGGTTGTGTTTGAGCAGTTGGTTGTAGCATTTGTGAAGGCTCTCCTGCGGATGTTTGTTGTGCTGCATACGCGCTACTGATTAATCCAAAGCTAATCAGCGCGAATCCTAATAATTTCATAATCATTCCTTTTGGTTGCTGATGGTTAAAGAAAAACCAAGTGATCATTCAACAAAGGCGTTGGGTGATCACTGATAGTTAAGAACTTGCAGAAGTAAATGGATGATACGAATTTAAGCATCATCCATCGCGATGATTTAGTCGACTACGGTGACATTTTCAGCTTGTGGGCCTTTTTGTCCTTGTGTCACGTTAAATTCGACTCGTTGTCCTTCTTTTAATGAACGATAACCATCATTATTGCTGGTGTTAATAGCACGGAAATGTACGAATACATCTGGGCCATTTTCCTGTTGAATAAAGCCAAATCCTTTATCATTGTTGAACCATTTTACGATTCCTTGCACGCGTAACGTAACCATAACTGTCGCCTTCTCTCTGTTGAATAAAAAATAAAAAACCAACCACAATGCTTAATTTACGACTTTAATACGATTGACTGATAAATAAACCTTATGGCATCTGTCATAATCTAACAGAAAATTTCTCCCGGGTACACGGTAGGAATGGCAGGAATGACAGATTATATCGATTGAGTCAAAATAATTGACTCAATCATGGCAAAAGTGGAATGTTTTACCGTTCTGAATACTCAAACGCAATCGATAGTCCTTGCAACACAAGATCGGGTAAGATGACATTAAATAAGTTTTTATTTTTATACAGTTGCGCAAAGCCACCTGTCCCAATAATGAAGGCTTCTTCTTTGAGAATATCTTTTTTAATGCCATCAATCATTTCTTTTAAAGCCCCTAAATGACCAAAATAAAGTCCTGCCTGTATGCTTTCTTTGGTTGTCCGTCCGATATAAGTTTCAGGTGTTTCAATATCGACTTCCATTAATTTAGCGGTGTGCGTTTTTAATGATTCCATTCCTAAACGCATGCCAGGCAAAATAGCACCACCCAAGTAATCACGTTTTTTAGTGATGGCGCAAACGGTGGTCGCTGTTCCCATATCAACAATAATAATATTTTGCTGAGGATAAGCATTGATGGCGGCAATGGCATTGGCAATGCGATCGGCGCCAATTTCATTGGGATTTTTATACTTAATATTTAATCCTGTTTTCACACCGGCTTGTAACGTGTAATAAGGGCATTTTAAATAAAGCGATACCGTGTGTCGAATTGTAAAATCGCAGCTCGGCACAACAGAACTAACGGCAGTGGCGGTGATTTTTTCAGGGGTGATGGAGTGGGTTTGCAAAATATTTATTAGGAAAATACCAAATTGATCCGCTGTGCCAATTAAATGTGTCGCACATCGAAAGCGTGCAATTAACTTATTTTCAGAAAATACGCCACCTAAAATATGCGTGTTGCCGATGTCGAGGCAGAGTAACATGGGGTTGATCCTCCAAGGAGCCAGTAATTGTTAGTGCTCTAAGTCCACTACAATAGGGCTTAATTTTTCATTCACATCAATTTGCGCGTAAGAAATAATAAATAATTTATCGCCAATCTCAGCTTTTCTTGCAGCGGCACCATTCAGACTAAAAATTTGACTGCCAGCTTTACCTTTGATGGCATATGTTTCTAATCGTTCGCCATTATTTAGATTCACTACTTGCACTTTTTCATTTTCGCGAATATTGGCGCGTTGCATAATGTCTTCATCAATGGTGATGGATCCAACATAAAATAATTCTTTTTGTGTGAGTGTTGCATAAGCAATTTTAGATTTAAGAACCGTAATTTGCATGAATAACCTCGTTATGTTTTTAGAGAAATATTATCAATTAGACGCACACCTTCTAGCCAAACTGCTCCTAAGCGTCGCTGCCATCGATCAGTAATATAATCAACCCGGAATCCTAATGCGCGTAATTCTGCGGCAATTTCTTCAGATGTCAATGCACTTTGTAATAATCGTGGAAAATGGGCTGCTTTTTCTAATTGTGCCGCACTTAAGCGTCCATTCCTTGAGCTCAGCGCCAGTCCATTAGCGGCGCGTATTGTTTTGCAAGCAATGATGTCGATCGGTAAGAATAAGGCTTGTACCATTTTTTTAATTAAGAGTAATTGCTGATAATCTTTTTCACCAAAATAAGCGCGAGTAGGTTGCACGAGATTCAGTAATTTCAAGACAATGGTCAGCATTCCATTAAAATGACCTGGACGATATTCACCTTCTAATTCTTTGCTTAATTCTGTTTCTGTCACTTGGATGTGATAATCATCGGGATAAAGAGATGCTGCATCCGGCAAGAAGAGATAATCGATTTGATGAGCCGACAATTTTTCTGTATCAGCTTCAATTGTTCGCGGATAATGGTCGAAGTCATTTTTTTTATTGAATTGAGTCGGGTTGACAAAAATACTCGCAACAGCGATATCGTTTTCTATTTTAGCGCGCGAACATAATTGTAAATGTCCTTCATGTAAATTGCCCATGGTTGGAATAAATCCAATTGAAAGGTGTCCTAAATTTTTTCTGATTGTTCGCCATTCAGAGAGTGTGGTAACAATGTTCATGATTTGGAAAATCCCCTGTTTTTACTGCTTGAATATAAGCTTCGATACTGTGTTTAACTTGTTCGTGACCTTCAGTGAATTTTTTAACAAATTTAGGTTTGAAATCGATGTTTAATCCCAAGACATCTTGTAATACTAAGACTTGCCCATCTGTATCAGGTCCTGCGCCAATCCCAATCGTAGGAATGGTTAATGATTCTGTGATTTCTTTTCCTAAGTGACGTGGAATACATTCGAGGACAATGGCAAAGCATCCTGCTTCTTGTAATAACAATGCATCTTGTTTAATACGATTCGCGCTTTCTTCTGTTTTTCCTTGTACTTTTAATCCACCCAGTGTGTGCATCAATTGCATGGTGAGACCTAAATGTCCCATCACGGGAATACCTGATTCAGTTAAATGTTTAATGAAAGAAAGATTGCCGGCTGCATTTTCTAATTTAATGGCATGTGCACCTGCTTGCATGAGCGTGCGTGCTGCGGCCATGTTTTTGCTAAGAGATTGTCGATAACTTAGAAAAGGTAAATCAGCGACAATAAATTTATCACCAGCACCACGACTCACGGCTGCCGTATGCATTTTCATCATTTCCAATGTGGCTGAAACGGTATCTTTAAACCCATGTACTGTCATCGCAACACTATCGCCTACTAACAATAAATCAATCGATGTTTGCGATAAAATGCGTGCGTGTGTGTAATCATAACACGTGATCATGCTGATTTTTTCATGGTCTTGTTTTTTTTTGGTGAAATCAAAAATATTCATCTTATTTTTCCTCGTTAAGGGGATTGAAATTCGGCGACAACAACGCGTCATAATAATCAATAAACTGTTGATAAATGAGTTGAGCAGGATCATCTTTTAATGCAGCTAAATTTTTTTGAATAGTTTTTTTGTCGCGACGTTGTAACGGTCCTGTGAATGCTGTCGCAGAATTGGTAATGAGATTACGAGTTAATTGCAATAAATAAGGATGTGCGATGTCGGCGGGGATTTGAAAATTTTTTTCAAGATGAGAAAAAAATTGTTGCCACAATAAGCAACTGAAATTGCCACTTAACACACAAAAGGCATGATATTTTGCTTTTAATGCAGTAGGTAATCGCGCAGAGGGATTGGGTAAACCCGGTAATAAATCGGCAAAATCAGGTGCGTGATCATCAACCACAAAGGGAATGGATGTGTAATGGTGAAGATCGTACAAGGCATCATTGAATGTCATGAGGGGGTGTGCACCGAATGCTTTTTCAGTCGATAAACTACCTGAAAAATGAATGCAGGTTGCTGATGAAGATGATAAATGGGTGGTGATAAATTCTTCAATGGCATCATCGTGAATCAATAATAAAATATGCGTTGTTTTTTCAAGGTGTTGATGTAATTGTGTCAGTGATACTTTGCGGTGCCAGTGATCAAAAGAAAGGGATAAAAGCGAAAAATAATGACAAAAATGCGTGGCCACACGGCCATTGCCAATCAGTAAAAAATGAGGTACCTGTCGCATGATCAAGTCCTGCTGTTTTATTGCTAAAAAATAAATCAAAAAACAAAGTGTCTTTGCCATGAAGCTGGTCAAATCGGTGGTTAATTTACTCTAGAAGAATGCGTGATGCAAGATGGGGCACGCTGCGATGGGTGTACATTCGATATTAATCAATGATAGCATGCAGCCGCTTTTTTATGCCATTTAAGTTAAGAGAGGGGAAAATTTTTTATGTTTTCAGCGGATAAGTTGCGCAGTCTGTTTCCGTATCAAAAAAACGAGGAAGAGAAATTAGAGGAAAATCTTTCATCATCATCTTCTTCTCTTGAAAAAGTAGACGATGCGTTGTATCGCGCACCCATTATGATTAATTATTTGGATACTCAGCATGATGATCCCATCACATT
>CAYTKY010000056.1:0-15321 GCA_964438435.1 uncultured Coxiellaceae bacterium
ATAATTAAATCAAGGATAGGCGAATCGGATTTTTTTATTGCTCCATGATAGATGGGTAGATTGAGTGCGCGACAAGGGTGATCATGATCCGAGTTTGAGAACACCATGCTTGCATATAAGCTGGTATGCTTGAGCATTTCTTCTGCGATGAGTGGATGGAATAAGCCACTTTGTTCGATTTTGGGTAATGTTTCTAATGAACGTATCTTTTCTGTCGATAAAAATGGATTGAGATCTAGGATGATGACATTTTTTGCTTTTTTTAAGGCTGCTGGCGCAATATCGGCGCCACCAAAAATTGAAAATATATTTTCAGATTTTTCCAAGTCAGGATGATGAACGCATTTTGGAGCGCGTACGTCATCACGGTATCCTCCGATAGGAAGTTGATTGACTTGGTTAATCGTTTTTTCTATATCTTCTATGTTAAGCCTTGATCTGACTTCATCAAAGGTGGTCGTGATTTCTTGTGAAAAAGAAGGTTGTCTTTGCACGCCTCGCCTCTCTTACTTTTAATAAACCGACTGGCACAGAGGGTATTATAAAGTTACGTTAGAATCAAAAAATTTTGATTCTAACCAAATGTTAAATAAATAAATAAATTTAAAAATTAAAAAACGCTTAAATAAGGATGTTTTAAAAGCGACAGAAGATAATAAACTATACTTCAAACACAAAAATGAATATAATTTCTACAGCCTTATGCTCGAGCCGAAGGTGTGCTCGTATTGGGTAAAATGATTGCCAGATGAGATATGCGTGGGGATCTATCATTTTTTAATTGCAAAAAGAGAGCGAATGAGGTGTCTTAAATGCAGGTACGTGATTCTAAGAAAAGAATATTAATGCGTTATGGTTCAAGTAAAACAAACAAAGAAATTAGAAAAACGTTTGTTAATAACTTATTTGATCCCTGCATTCTGTATACGATCAATTCCGACTTGCTGAGAAATTTTTTAGAAAAAACAAATTCATTTTCTGATACAACTGTGACGGAGCCAGTCTCGGATAATAAAGAAGAATCTTATTATTTTCTTGCTAATACGCTTATTTTCCGTTTCATGATCTTAGAACTAATGATGTTGGATCAAGATGCAGAAACCAAAGAATCACTTCGTTTATTTCGTTTATCAATGATGGACGCATTTGTCAGAAAAAATTATCTTTTTCTCTGTCCAGAAGATGAGGGTGAAGATAAAGATATTTTTATTCAGGATGTCGTTAATGTAGTAAAAGAAAGTAGCTCATTAAAATCGTTTGATCGTGAAGCAGTAATACGATTTTTTATTGAAGATGTTGTTTTAAGTAAACACTCAAACTCAGTGAGACATTACGATAATCGATTAAATACGATCAAAAAAACTGCAAAAATATTTTTTGAAATGACATCCGATTGGGATCAAAAAAAAGCAATGAATACATTTGATCTTATTTTTGATGAATTATGTGAAAAAACGAAGGAGCGTTATTGTTCAGAAGTTACAATCAATTATGAATCAATGGAGGTATGGGCGACGATAGGACCCTTTTGCGTGATATCGAATTTTTTTCACCGACCTGATTTGACATTAGGATTTATTCTTGGCGGATTTTTAACTCAATATATTAACCCTAACTATACATTTAAAAGCCATGTTAAAAATGACTATCTCACTTTTTTTAATACAACATATGAAGATTCGAAACAGTTAGATGAACAAATAAAGTTAACATGGGTGAGTCAGGATAAGGTAATTAAAATGTATGAAGAATATTCTCTTCCGAAAATGATATTGAGTTCTACTGATAAAACAATACCAATAGAAAAAAATACGGTCGTCAGAAACGAAAAAAAACGTCAAGATAATTGTTTTTATGGGGATGAGGTAGAAGAAGATAAAAAAATAATAGAGAAAAAACAGGTTCTGACTAAGCAAAATAATTCTCTTGTAAAAAATAAAAAACAGGAAGATTCTAAAAATAAAAAACCCGTTGTTTTGAAGCAAAATCATTCTTCTAAAGAAAAGGAAGAATATGAAATCCTGGATCAACCAAAGGATTCGTTTTTAATAACCGGCAGCAGCACTTTTTTTAATCAAAAACTACTGATACAGTTCGATAATGCAGATGATAAGTTAAAATCAATCATTAAAAGCATGAGTGGCTACCAAATCGTGGCAGCCAAAGGGGAAAATGGATTTAAATATTTAAAAGACCGTGTTAATGATAAGGTGGCATTTAAGAACTTAAGCTGGAGCCAGAGGTACATTTTTCAGAATACCCAAAAGGCCGTGTTCGTCAGAAAAAAGGGGAAAGACGGCGCTGAAAATACTCAGCCAGTTCCTATTTTCCAGTACCTGGGAATATCACAAAAATAATTAATCCTTGCACCTTCCGCAACACCCTGTGCATAAATATTTAATTAATGCACCAAAAGCGAGAATGGGTAAGGCAGCATCAAAGAAATCGCGAAAGATAATAATTTTAATGAGTAAATCGCGTGGTAATTGTGTGCCAAGTCCCACGATGACAGCAACCAGGACGATTAAAGCAATAAAAAATCGCATAGCCATTTTTACATCTCCGTATGAGGAAATATTTCTAACCCCTAAAGCGTAAAAGGATGTTTTGCGCGAGTCAAGTCTCTCATTAGGATTGCAGCAGGTGAGTGATTTTGTTAAAGTCGCAGTCAAGTTCTTCTATTATTCCAATCGAATTCCAATGACCAAATCGAACAAAACGAAATATATATTTATTACGGGCGGAGTTGTTTCTTCTTTAGGCAAAGGCGTTGCGGCTGCCTCATTGGGGGCAATCCTTGAAGCGCATGGCCTTAAAATTAATCTAATGAAATTAGACCCCTATATTAATGTGGATCCGGGCACCATGAATCCTTTGCAGCATGGCGAAGTTTTTGTGACCGAAGATGGTGCGGAAACAGACTTGGATTTGGGCCATTATGAGCGCTTTGTTCGAGTGAAAATGACGAAAGCGAATAATTTCACAACGGGTCGTGTGTATGCCAATGTAATCCGTAAGGAACGCAAGGGCGATTATTTGGGCGGCACGGTGCAAGTGATTCCCCATATTACAGATGAAATCAAACATTGCATTATTAAAGGCGCAGGCGATGTAGATATCGTGCTTGTTGAAATTGGTGGAACGGTAGGTGATATCGAATCACTGCCTTTTTTAGAAGCGATTCGCCAAATGCGTGTGGAATTGGGTCGGCAGAATACCTTATTTATTCATTTAACTTTATTACCCTTTATTCCAACTGCCGGTGAAATTAAAACAAAGCCAACGCAGCATTCGGTCAAAGAATTACGCTCAATCGGTATTCAACCTGATATTTTAATTTGTCGCAGTGACCGCCCTATTTCGGATAGTGCACGTTCAAAGATTGCCTTATTTACCAATGTAGAAAAAGAAGCGGTTATTCCTTTACTGGATGTTGATTTTATTTATCAACTGCCAATTGAATTGCACGAACAAAAATTAGATGACATTGTAATCGAACACTTAGGATTGCAAGCCAAATCGGTTGATTTGCATGAATGGCAACGCGTGGTTGATGCATATCGCCATCCCGATAGTGAAGTCACGATTGGTATGGTGGGTAAATATGTTGATTTAGCCGATTCTTATAAATCCTTATCAGAAGCATTAAAACATGCGGGTATTCAATCGCGTGTGCGAGTTCATATTGATTATATTGATTCAGAAGAATTAGAAAAAAAGGGAGCGGAAACTTTTTTATCTCGGGTTGATGCGATTTTGGTGCCTGGCGGATTTGGTCAGCGTGGAATAGAAGGAAAAATTCAAGCGGCACAATATGCGCGTGAAAAACAAATTCCTTATTTAGGTATTTGTTTGGGAATGCAGATTGCGGTCATCGAATATGCAAGAAACGTAGCGAACATGCAGGGTGCTAACAGTACTGAATTTGATAATCATACCCCTTATCCTGTTGTGGCATTAGTGACCGAATGGATTAATCACACCGGTGAGCGAGAACAACGAAGTGATAAATCCGATGTGGGTGGTACGATGCGGTTAGGTGGTCAAGCGTGTCAGTTAGTGAAAAATTCACGAGCACGTGCGTTGTATGGGAAAGAAGTGATTGTTGAACGGCATCGTCATCGTTATGAAGTGAATAATCATTTATTACCGACGATAGAAAAAGCAGGATTGTTCGTGTCAGGTCGATCATCCGATAATTTGGTTGAACTAATTGAATTACCGCAGCATCCATGGTTTATTGGCTGTCAATTTCATCCTGAATTTACTTCGACGCCGCGTGATGGTCATCCCTTATTTATCGAATTTATTCGTGCGGCTAAAAAACAGCATGAATCAAAGAAAAAAGGAGTATTGTCAGAATGAAATTATGTGGAGTTGAGGTAGGATTGTCACAACCTTTTTTCTTAATTGCAGGACCTTGTGTGATTGAAGGCGAACAATTTGCGATTGATACAGCCGCTCAATTAAAAGAAATAACACAAGCATTAAAAATTCCTTTCATCTATAAATCTTCATTTGATAAAGCGAATCGTACTTCTGTGAAAAGTTATCGTGGGCCAGGGATAGAAGAGGGTTTGCGCATTTTAAGTGAAGTAAAAAAACAACTAAAAGTACCTGTTTTAACAGATGTGCATGAAGATACACCCATTGAAGAAGTGGCTAACGTTGTCGATGTTTTGCAGACGCCGGCGTTTTTGTGTCGTCAAACGAATTATATTCAACGTGTTGCGCAACAAGGATTGCCTATTAATATCAAGAAAGGGCAATTTCTTTCGCCATGGGAAATGAAAAATGTCGTGGAAAAAGCACGTGAAGCAGGTAATCAACAGGTCATGGTTTGTGAGCGCGGTGCTTCATTTGGCTATAATAATTTAATTTCAGATATGCGTTCATTAATCGTGATGCGCGAAACAGATTGTCCCGTTGTCTTCGATGCGACGCATTCTGTGCAATTGCCTGGCGGAGGTGGGACGTCCACGACGGGTCAGCGACAATTTGTTCCTGTCTTGGCAAGAGCCGCGATGGCGGCAGGCATTGCGGGTCTTTTCATGGAAACGCATCCCCATCCTGATTTGGCGCCTTCTGATGGACCCAATATGTGGCCGTTGCATAAAATGAAAACACTGTTGCAAACCCTAAAAGAAATAGATGAAGTGATTAAAAAAAGCAATTTTACAGAATAACCTCGCCAATTCTTGCCAAGCATTCATTTTTTATAATGGATTTCCCTTATTTTTTTAGTGCGATTACTAATTCTCACTAGGGGGTTTCTAGGTTGAAAATAAAGCCTACACTTCAAATTAATTTGACGTAAGGAGAAGAAAATGAAACCAACAAATCCAAATCAAGGTGGTACGGGTACCGGTGGTTTTAACAAGACGGGTGGCCAAGGTCATGGACATGGTCAAAACCAAGGCGGTAAACAACCACTGACGAATCCACGTGATCAACGTGGTGGTACGACTGGTGGTGGTACGACAGGCACAACCAAATAAGTACAAACTAAAATAAAAATAGTGGATATTTCACCTTTAATGGGGTGATTTTAAAAAGGAATAAGGTTTGCTTATTCCTTTTTTTATTTTGAAAGAACAAGATTTTTTCCGAAAGAACCAAGAATAATAATAAAACGACTATACTAAAAAAACAAAATAAGAGTAACGAGGGTGTCTATATGGATCCGCGTCATGAATCGCTCGAGCGCGAAATACTGAATCAATTAATTATGATTGTTAATCGATATATCGAAGAGAACATCGATGATTTATTAAATGATGAAATTATTCAACGTGAAATAAAAACAATTTGTAAAATGATTTACGGTTTTGTTGGGATGAACATCGATGTAGACGGTTTTTTATCAAAACATAATTTACTTTCGATTGATGTTGTTCTGTTCCCTCTGTTAGCGAATGTAGCTGAAAGCCGTTTTCATTCATCCGAAAAATTTCCAGATCTCATCGCACATCTTAAGATGTTGATTGACGAGCACGAAGAAATGGACGAATTAAATGAAAACATAGAGCGCATATTAGAGCGTGTTACTAATTGAAATAAGGATGATAAAAGGTCGAAAAACATTATTTATTTTCCGTCAATTTTCCGTTTTCAAATGTTAATTGCGAACTACCATATATCAATACAATGACGCTTGTTTTTTGGGAGGTTTCGCTTCCCGAATTACCTTGCTTATTGATAAACGCAGGATTGCCGCAAGCTGCTTTAATATTTTCTTGGCTATCACCTAATTGAATGGGTGCGCCGCAAATGGTACTGGATCCTACTCCTAAGCCATTCACGCTAACATTAATTGCTTTGCCCTTATCATCGAAAGTAATGCTTGTTTTTAATGTTCCTTGTGCTTGATTGGCTGTTTCGGTTGAAACCGTTTGCGGAATATAATAGACCCATTCTTGTGGCACATTATTATTTTCTTTTGTAAATTCTTTTTGATTAGTGGGTGCACCACATGCTTGTATCACTTGGTTGATTGTATCTCCATCATTAATTTGATTGAAATTGGTGGGGCAGAAAAATGCAAAAGTTGGGATAGGAAAAATAAAAAAAAGAAATAAACTATATTTAAACATACTGTCTCCATTGATTACTTGTTCATATCATCGGATTCATCATGATTTTCTTCGGAAATCTGTTCGTTTTTTTTCTGCTCTTTGTTGCCACCAAAAAATTTTAATCTCTTTTTTGGCTTTTTTGTCGTGGGTTCGGTTAAGATGCCATGATCTTGATGGAAAAATCCGCTTTTTGTCCAAGGTAAACGTCGATAATAGGGGAGGGGTTCGTCAGGATTAAATAAAGGATATTTGATAATTTCAAAGTAGGGGGAATAATCGAAATCTTTGGGTGTGAACAAATAAGGATTACGTTGAAATATTTCAATACCGTCCCCTGCATCGGGTTTGACAAAGGGTAAAATAGGAAATTGCACGGAAGAAAAAGCTTCTGCAATGAGAGAAGAACAAATACCGCTTTCAGGCTTGCCTGTGGAAGTGCGAAATAAACTAGAACCCCAGCGCCGTGGCAAAATAGTCCATGGTAAAACAAAACGAGTCAAATCTAATAAATGTCTGACATTGTAAGGCTGACCTAATGCTTTAACAGCATAATTGATCACTAAATGAATATCAGAGGGTGTGATACCAATCGGGCGACAAATACGAATATGATGATGGCGATAAGCATTGAGTGGCGTGATGACGGTGCCATTGTCTAACATATCTTCAATAATAAGGCGCGTATTTTCCTTTACTTCAGCATGTTGGCTGATGACTTTCTGTATGGCTTCATCTTCAAAATCAATAGGACGTCCAATATAAAGCGCAGCGTGTGTCCAAGGACTTTGCGTAATGGTTCGAATGACTTTGCCAATTCGACTGCGTCCTTCTACTAATAAAACATCACCCGGACGAATTTCATATTTAAGCCGACCAAAATCATAAGGCATGACGCCTGTTGGCGGTGGTTCGTAAATCAGCCAATCATAAAGTTTTTTTCGCACTTTTTCGTAAATAAATTTAAGCATACCGACATCCTTGTTTGACTCATCCTGTTTAAATACGTTTTGCTAATTCTTTTGCATAACCCGTGTAATTGCTCGGCGTTAATTGCAGCAATTGATTTTTAATATCCTCTGATAATGATAAATCAGCAATAAATTTCTGTAAGGCTAATTGATCGATCTTTTTGCCGCGTGTGAGTGATTTTAGTTTTTCATAGGGTTGTTCGAGTTGATAACGTCGCATAATTGTTTGAATGGCTTCCCCTAAAATTTCCCAATGATGATCTAAATCAGCAGCAATTACTTCATGATGAGGTTCTAGTTTGCTGACACCCTTGCAGGTGGATTGATAAGCTAATATCGAATGCGAAATAGCGACGCCGATATTGCGTAGCACGGTCGAATCAGATAGGTCACGCTGCCAACGAGAAATCGGTAATTTTGTTATCATATGTTCTAACAAAGCATTGGCAATTCCTAAATTACCTTCCGCATTTTCAAAATCAATCGGATTTACTTTGTGCGGCATAGTGGATGAACCCACTTCATTTGAAAAAGTTTTTTGCTTGAAATAATGAATGGCAATATAACCCCAAATATTGCGATTAAAATCGATAAGAATCGTATTGATCCGTATTAGAACGGAAAAAAATTCAGCCATCGCATCGTGTGGTTCGATTTGTGTTGTATAAGGATTCCAGCTGAGGCCCAATTTGGCCACGAAATTTTTACTAATCAATTGCCAATCTACTTCAGGGCAAGCAATGGCTAGTGCATTATAATTTCCTGACGCGCCGTTCATTTTGCCAAGCACTAATACTGTATTTAATTGCTCAATTTGTCTTTGCAATCGTGCAATGGTATTCGCTAATTCTTTCCCGACAGTGGTTGGTGTGGCCGGTTGTCCATGTGTGCGCGAAAGCATGGGTAAGTCAGCATAATCATGCGCTAACGTTGTGAGGAGTGATAAGAGGTCATCTAATGCGGGTAAAATGCATTGTTGTCGTGCGGTTTGTAACATCAAGCCATAAGCTAAGTTATTAATATCTTCGGATGTGCATCCAAAATGAATAAATTCACTGATGGTTGCTAATTCTTCATTTCCTGCGATATGTTCTTTGATAAAATATTCCACTGCTTTGACATCATGATTAATACCGGATTCGATATGTTTGACGCGTGAAGCATCTTGTAGCGAAAAGTTTTCAATCATATCGTCTAACACTTGTTTGGCATGTGGACTTAACCGTGGAATTTGAGGCAGATGGGCAAATTCAGCCAGCATTTCTAGCCAACGAATTTCAACGATAACGCGAAATCGAATTAATCCAAATTCACTAAAAATCGGGCGTAATGACGCAATTTTCTCTTGATAACGACCGTCTAATGGCGAGATGGCCATTAATGCGTTGGTGTCCATAAATGAGATAACTCCTCACAATAATGATTTCTAAATTTCAATGATACCACCGCCTAAACAAATATCATCGTGATAAAAAACGATAGATTGTCCGGGTGTGATGGCACGTTGCGGTTCTGTAAAGGTAACGCGATATTGATTTGTGTTCAGCCATTCGATGATGCAGGGTTGATCTGGTTGTCGATAGCGCGTTTTGGCTTTCGTTTTAAAGGGTAATGTCGGTGGCGTATTGATCCAATGAATAGAATGCATCAGCAAGGAATTTTTAAAAAGCGCGGCATGTTGATCTCCTTGCACAATAATTAATACGTTGCGCGTATAATCTTTTTGGGCCACATACCAAGGCGATTCGGCTTTTCCTTTTTTTCCACCGATTTGTATGCCTTGACGTTGGCCGATTGTGTAAAACATCAAGCCATCATGTCGGCCTAATTTTTCTCCTTCGAGTGTTTCGATGTCACCTGGTTTGGCAGGCAAATAATCATTTAAAAAATTTTTAAATTTTCGTTCACCAATAAAACAAATACCCGTGCTGTCTTTTTTTGCATGATTATTCAATCCTATTTCTTTAGCGAGTAGGCGAACTTCTGTTTTAGTTAAATGGCCAACAGGAAAGAGACTGTGTGCCAATTGTGATTCATCGAGTGCATGCAGAAAATAACTTTGGTCTTTTTGTGGGTCATTGCCTTTTTTTAAATAAAAATGACCTGCCGTATTTTTTTCAATACGTGCATAGTGACCCGTTGCAATATAATCAGCACCACGCTGTTTTGCATAATCTAAAAAAGCGCGAAATTTGATTTCTTTATTACAAAGAATGTCGGGATTGGGTGTGCGCCCAGCGCGATATTCATCGAGAAAATAAGTAAATACGCGTTCCCAATATTGATCTGCAAAATTGACTCTGTGCAAAGGTATTTGTAATACATCGCACACGGCTTGCGCATCGGCTAAATCTTGAGTAGCAGGACAGTAAGTGTCGGTATCATCGCCTTCCCAATTTTTCATAAAGACGCCTTCTACCTGGTGGCCTGCTTTTTTGAGCAAATAAGCAGCGACGGAAGAATCAACGCCACCGGATAAACCAATCATGATGTAAGAAGAAGATTTGTTCATAGTGAAGAATTATAGCAGCGGAAATTATCAATAACAGCTGAATCATCAGTGGCGAGCTTTTTGCACAGACAAAAAAGAGAGAGCTTAAAAATTGTCGCCCGATTTTATATAAATTTGCTAATATACCGATTATTTTTTTATAGAAAAAGGATTAAAGATTATGTCTTATCAACACATTACTATTCCCGCTCGTGGTAAAAAAATTGAAGTCAATGCCGATCTCACTTTGAATGTGCCTGATCATCCGATTATTCCTTTCATTGAAGGAGATGGCATTGGTGTTGATATTACACCGATGATGAAGCAGGTGATTGATGCAGCCGTGAATAAAGCTTACAACGGCCAACGTCAAATCCATTGGATGGAAATTTATGCGGGCGAAAAAGCGAGTAAAGTGTATGGCCAAGATGATTGGTTACCAACAGAAACGATTGATGCCGTTCGCGAATTTGTTATTTCTATTAAAGGTCCTTTGACGACGCCCGTAGGTGGTGGTATTCGCTCGTTAAATGTAGCATTGCGCCAAGAATTAGATCTTTATGTTTGTTTGCGTCCCGTACGTTATTTTGCAGGTGTTCCAAGCCCTGTCAAAGAACCTTGGAAAACGAATATGGTTATTTTTCGTGAAAATTCCGAAGATATTTATGCGGGCATTGAGTGGGCGGCAGATAGTGAGGGAGCAAAGCAAGTTATCGACTTTTTACAAAATCAAATGAAGATAAAAAAAATTCGCTTCCCTGCGCATTGTGGTATTGGGATTAAACCGATTTCAAAAGAAGGGACATTTAGGTTAGTACGTAAAGCTATTCAATATGCGATTGACCATGAAAAAAGCTCCGTTACCCTCGTGCATAAAGGTAACATCATGAAATTTACTGAAGGTGCTTTTCGTGATTGGGGATATGACGTTGCGAGAACGGAATTTGGTGCTCAATTATTAGATGGCGGACCTTGGCAGGTGATTAAGCATCCGAAAACAGGCAAGGATCTCATTATCAAAGATGTGATTGCGGATGCCTTTTTGCAGCAAATTTTGCTTCGTCCAGAAGATTATAGTGTCATCGCTACCCCCAATTTGAATGGCGACTACATTTCTGACGCGCTGGCAGCCCAAGTGGGGGGCATTGGTATTGCTCCTGGCGCTAATTTAAGCGATACCGTGGCGATGTTTGAGGCGACCCATGGAACAGCCCCTAAATACGCGGGTCAAGATAAAGTAAATCCTGGGTCTCTTATACTGTCTGCTGAGATGATGTTGCGTCATCTGGGATGGCATGAAGCGGCTGATTTGGTGATTAAGGGAATGGAAGGTGCTATTTCAGCTAAAACAGTGACTTACGACTTTGCTCGTCAGATGCAGGGAGCCAAGGAAGTCAGTTGTTCGCAGTTTGGAGAAGCCATGGTATTGGCGATGTAATCTTTTTTACCTCTCCTGTTGGGTACAGGAGAGGTCGATTCTATGTGCCAAGTCAGGGTGAGGGTGAGGGTGAGGGTGGGGGTTATCTTGATGTGCTTTATTGATACCTTCATCACCCTTGAAGGACCTTTTCCCTGCAAGGGTAACATGGTGTGCTATAATCGAACAGAAGTGCTGCTTATGAGCCAAAATGAAATGATCCCACGATAGGTTATTTAGCGAACAGTCCCTTCTTTTTTCAGATCAACTATCGACCACATTGTGTTTTTTGTGTATAATTTAACCTAATTTTAAAACCAGATATCCTACTAATTATAGATGAAATTTCTAGCATTTTATCAGGTTTAAAAAAATATAAATTATTTAAGGAAAGTAGGCCTTTCATCGTCTATAAACAAGGTAATGAAGCATGAAAAATGAAGTTAATAAAGAGTTTATAAAAAGATTAGCGGTGGCCGTGGCGGAAATGAGTGAGCCGTCTCTGTATCAGGTGGCTTTGTACAATGATGATTTTACGCCGATGGAATTTGCAGTCAGTATATTGGAAAAGTTTTTCTACATGGATCGGCGTAAAGCGATCGAGGTGATGTTAGAAGCACACGTAAAAGGAAAGGGAATTTGCGGTATCTTTAGTAAGGATGTTGCGGAGGCAAAAGTGGATCAAGTCATGGCTTACGCAAAACAGTATGATCATCCGTTAATGTGTGGTATGGAAGCGAGTAAATAGAAATATAAAAAAGAGGGAGCAAAAATGACGAGGAGGCACGCATTATGTTGGACAAAGAACTGGAGTATACGCTCAACATAGCCTTTAAAGAGGCGCGAGGCAAAAGGCACGAATTTGTAACGGTCGAACATCTTTTGTTAGCCTTGCTAGATAATTCTTCTGCATTAGAAGTGTTGAAAGCATGCGGTGCTAATGTCAGTCGCTTGCGTAATAATCTCGCGGAATTTATTGATCGAACAACACCGGTTATCCCACTCAATATTCATGATAGAGATACACAACCCACACTTGGATTTCAACGAGTGATTCAACGTGCTGTTTTTCAAGTTCAGTCTTCCGGTAAAACAGAAGTGTGTGGCGCTAATATTTTGGCTGCTATTTTTAGTGAGCAGGAAAGTCAAAGTGTTTATTTTATTCGTCAAGAAAATATTAGTCGTTTAGATGTTATTAATTTTATTTCGCATGGCGCTGCGAAGCCTAAAATACAACGCGAAGAACATCCTTTTAGTCATTATTCCCCTGAAGAAAGTGAGGGGTTGGGTGATGAAAACGGTACGAGTCCATTGGAACTTTATACAACGAATTTAAACGCACGTGCAAAAATGGGCTTAATTGATCCATTGGTAGGGCGTGAAGAAGAAATTGAGCGCACCATTCAAGTATTGTGTCGTCGTCGAAAAAATAATCCTTTATTGGTAGGCGATGCCGGTGTGGGTAAAACGGCGATTGCAGAAGGATTAGCAAGATTAATTGTTGAGAAAAAAGTACCACATGTTTTGCATGACAATACGATTTATGCATTAGATCTAGGTAGCTTATTAGCAGGGACTAAATATCGCGGCGATTTTGAAAAACGATTGAAAAGTGTTTTGCATCAATTAAAAGAACAAAAAGGATCGGTGCTGTTTATTGATGAAATTCACACAATCATTGGTGCAGGTGCAGCATCAGGTGGGTTGATGGATGTGTCAAATTTAATTAAACCTTTATTAGCATCCGGTGAATTAACTTGCATTGGATCGACAACTTACAAAGAATATCGGAGTGTTTTTGAAAAAGATCATGCCTTAGATCGACGTTTTCAAAAAATTGATATCAAAGAACCCACCATCGAACAAACGATTGAAGTATTAAAAGGCCTGCGTAGTCGCTTTGAGGCGCATCATAGTGTCGAATATACTAACGAAGCATTAGAAGCTGCTGCACGATTATCTGATCGTTACATTAGCGATCGACACTTGCCGGATAAAGCAATTGATTTGGTCGATGAAGTAGGGGCTTATCAATATTTATTACCCGAAGGGGATCGCAAGAAAATTATTGAGGTATGCGATATTGAAAAAATGGTTGCTAAAATTGCACGTGTTCCTGAACGTAATGTTTCTGCTTCTGATCGCGAAGTATTAAAAAATTTAACACGTGATTTGAAAATGATGATCTTCGGGCAAGATGAGTCAATTGAAACATTAGGTGCTGCCGTTAAATTATCACGTTCTGGTTTGCGTGATATGAATAAACCGATTGGTTCATTTCTTTTTGTTGGACCAACGGGCGTCGGCAAAACAGAAGTTTCCAAACAATTAGCGAAAATTTTAGGTGTTGAATTGATTCGCTTTGATATGTCTGAATACATGGAGCATCATTCCGTTTCACGTTTGATTGGCGCACCACCTGGATATGTTGGGTATGATGAAGGTGGTTTATTAACAGAAGCTGTTAATAAAACGCCGCATTCCATCGTGTTATTAGATGAAATTGAAAAAGCACATCCTGATGTTTATAACTTATTATTGCAAATCATGGATCATGGCACGTTAACAGATATGAATGGGCGTAAGACAGATTTTCGTCATACCGTTTTAATTATGACATCCAATGTTGGTGCTGATATTATTAATAAAACCAGTATTGGGTTTATGAATCATGATAATGCAAGTGATGTCATGACAGCGGTTAATCGCGTATTTTCTCCGGAATTTCGTAATCGATTGGATGCCATCATTCGTTTTCAAGCGTTGGATATTAAAACTATTTTATCAGTGGTTAATAAATTTATTTCTGAATTAGAAGGTCAATTAGAGTTACGTCATGTTATTTTGGAGATTGATGAGGAAGCACGGTCATGGCTCGCTAGAAATGGTTATGACAAAAATATGGGTGCAAGACCTATGGCGCGTTTGATTCAAGAGCAAATAAAAAAACCATTGGCGGAAGAATTATTATTTGGAAAACTGAGCAATGGGGGGCATGTTAAAGTGACGATTGAAAAAGGGAAAATTAAATTTTTAATTGAAGATACATTTGGAACAGCGGTGACGAAGATTAATTGATCCAGCATTGAGCCTCAATTTCCTGTATGTGTTCGGTTAACCCATTGATTGCACAAAGCTCGATGTCGTCCCGCACGGAGGCCGCCCTATGTCGTCGAAAGGATCACTGAATCATCGCGGCCGAAGATGCGGGATCCGGGAGCGGCCTTGAAAGTTTCTTAAGCCCTCTTGCCAACTCAACCCAAAACCAGTAATTTTCACCACACTTTATTTCCACATGGATTCGATTTTGAATGGATTTTCTGGTCAATCATGCTGATTGCCACCAACAAGTCACCGTGCTGAATGATGGGCTTTCAATTCGTTATGCTAAGTTGCAAGTGGAATATGAGGCGTTACACAAAGAGATGGTTGATTACAAAACGAGAGCAAATTATTGGGAAGCACAGTTTAATAAATTTAAATCTCGTGAAGATGGGCTTAAATCAGAAATAGAAGAACTCAAAGCGAAACTACGTAAGCGAGAGCAGCAATTATTTGGAAAAAAATCAGAGCAAGGAATAAGTCGTCAGGGCCATACAATTAATCTTCAAACGAAATCGGCTAATAAAAAAAAGAAAGGCCAGCAACGTGGCAGTAAAGGTCACGGTAAAAGAAGTTACGATCATTTGCCAGTCTTTGGTTCCGAGCATGAAGGTGGCACATTAAACGTTGATCGCTATTCTGCCTATAAGGTCATTGCGAAATCAGGATTATTTATTTTAGCTTTTTGTTGGGCGCATGTTAGGGGCGATCAGCAAAAAAATTATTGGTGAGTTTAAAAAAACATTGGTTGGGATTGACTATCTTTGT
>CAYTKY010000057.1:0-14596 GCA_964438435.1 uncultured Coxiellaceae bacterium
CCCATTCTTGAAAAAGGTTTTTTAAGGTATGATGACCGCGATTTAACAGATTGATTTTTTCTCCACCCTCACGAAATCGTACTGATACAGATTGAAGATCGGCACGCAATCCTTGACCTAACACCGGAATTGCGCACAATTGACTTTTATCAGAAAACAACAATGGGTTTTGAAAATCCCATAATACTAGCGTTGGATGAATTTTTTTTGGTGTCGTCATTAAAAAAATATCATCACGATAACGTCGCAATTCAACATCCGCCCATTTCACACAAGGTTGACTATCCCATTTCGCAAGCAATACATTTTGTTGAATAGCTTTTAATTTTCGCATCGATGGTAAAGGAAATTTTTGTATAGCAATCCACGACCGCAATGTTAACCATTGTTGTGCATCGTTCAATTTCAGTAATTGCGAAACAGAAAGTGTATTCTCAAGCGAACCTTTTTTTTCATCACACCTTTCTTTTGCAAATTCTTCTAATAATATTTGAGATTCCGCACAATGCGATGCCGTGCGAGACAATGTTGTCCCCAGCGTGGGCCACCGTGTTTTCATCAGTGGCATTACCTGATGTCGAATAAAATTTCGAGAAAATTGTGTGTTTTGATTAGATTCATCCTCTATCCAAACAAGATGTTCACATTCCGCATACGTTTGCAAATCAGCGCGAGAAAATGATAACAAAGGTCTTCTTAACCAGCCTTTCCCTAAGGATTTTATGGATGGCATCGCCGCTAACCCTTTCAAACCCGCACCACGCAATAATTGCAATAATACTGTTTCTGCTTGATCATCTTGATGATGAGCAGTAAATAATATATCGCCTTCTTTTAAATATTGCGTGAAGACTGCATAACGTTTTTCGCGTGCTATTTCTTCGAGACTTTTCCCTGATGAATCGGGAATTTCAATCGCTTGTTCAATATATTGAATTTGATAATGAGCACATACTTTCTCACAATGCGCTGCCCATTGTTTGGCATAGGGACTTAATTGATGATTAATATGAATCGCACGAAAATCCAATGGAAAATAAGAACGTAAGCGATGACACAGTGACAACAGTACATGTGAATCTAAGCCGCCACTATATGCAATCCAATAGGTTTTTTCTTTTTTATCGATCAAGCAACTATCATAAACAGATTTTACTAATCGTGCCGCAAGAGATGATTCAGATAATGGCTTAAAATCCATCATGCACTCAATCCATAAGACATCAAACGTCTATATCGCTCCTCAATCAATTTTGAAATGGGATAAGATTGTAATTCTGTTAATTGTTGCAATAATACTTTTTTAACTGTTTGCATCATCAAATCATAATCACGATGCGCCCCGCCTAATGGTTCGGGAATAATTTGATCCACTAATTTTAACTTAAAAATCTTATCCGCCGTCAAATTCATGGCTTCTGCTGCTTCTGGCGCTTTTTCCGCACTTTTCCAAAGAATAGAGGCACATCCCTCGGGTGAAATGACCGAATAAATGGCATATTGCAGCATAAACACACGATCGCCGACACCAATAGCCAATGCCCCACCTGAACCACCTTCGCCAATCACCGTGCAAATAATAGGGGTTCTGAGACGCGACAACACCAATAAATTACGCGCAATCGCTTCACTTTGATTGCGTTCTTCTGCACCAATACCTGGATAGGCGCCTGGAGTATCAATAAAAGTAAAAATGGGTAATTTAAATTTTTCAGCTAACTCCATGACACGCAATGCCTTACGATAATCTTCCGGATGCGGCATACCAAAATTACGCTCAATTTTTTCCTGCGTTTTACGACCTTTCTCATGCCCCATCACAACAACTGGCTGCCCCTCTAAGCGAGCAACACCGGTGATAATGGAAGGACCCGCAGAAAGCATTCGATCACCTGACAATTCATCAAAATCAGTAAAAATCCGGCTAATATAATCAACTGAATGTGGGCGCTGAGGATGTCTTGCTAGTTGCGTCACTTGCCAGGGAGTCAGTTTACTGAATGTCTCTTTAATTAACTGATGACATTTTGTTTCTAACCGCGTGATTTCCTCACTGAGGTTAATATCCGCATCTGTTCCCACCATGCGCAATTCTTGTATCTTGGCTTCTAGCTCAGCAATCGGTTGCTCAAATTCGAGAAAATTAATGTTCATGAACCTTTTACCTGTAGCAAAAACTGCATATCATACCCAATCTTGCAAGATAAAACTAATTTTGAACAATAAGGATCGGTCATATTTTGACAGGAATAACAAGACAAAAGGAACTTTTAAAAATACACTGACTAATCACGATCATCTCTAAAAGAGATGGATGCCCGACAGGAATACGCTAATGTCATCAAAATTTGTTCATTTACAACTACATACTGAATATTCTATCAGTGATGGTTTAATTCAAATTCCATCGTTAATGGAGAAAGTAGCTAGCTTGGGCATGCCCGCTATTGCCATCACCGACATTGGTAATTTATATGCCATTATCAAATTTTATCAGGAAGCTTTTCGCGCAGGCATCAAACCCATTATTGGAGTAGATGTCAGAATCCTCCATGAAGAAAAATCGAAAAAAACTTTTTGTTTGACGTTACTTTGTCAAACCAATGAGGGTTATAAAAATTTACTGAAATTAATTTCACGCAGTTATCTTGAAGGGCAACAAAGTGGTCAACCCACGATTAAAAAAGAATGGTTAACTACTTTATCGACAGGCTTAATTGCGCTTTCTGGCCAACAGAGTGATATCGGTCAAGCTTTATTAGTCAACGATCTCGATGCGGCAAAAACACACCTTTCATTTTGGCAAACACTTTTCCCTCGGCGTTTTTACGTTGCGATTAGCCGTGTAGGGAAGCAACAAGAATACGATTATATTCAAGCTATGCTTCCTCTAGCAGAAACCTTCTCTATCCCGGTTGTTGCAACTAATTCCGTTCGCTTTCTTGAACACGATGATTTCGAAGCACACGAAGCCCGAGTTTGTATACAAGAGGGCATCACGCTCAATGACCCGCATCGTAATCGAGATTACACAGATCAACAGTATTTGCGTAGCCCTAAAGAAATGCAAAAATTATTTGCTGATTTACCAGAAGCATTAACAAACACAGTCGAAATTGCTAAAAGATGCAACGTGACCTTCACCCTGGGAGCCAATTGCTTACCCCATTTTTCTGTTCCTCAAGAAACAACAACCGAAGATTATCTCTGTCATCTCGCAACAGAAGGTTTAAATAAGCGATTAGCTGCACGTTTTGATATGACCGCTGAAACATTTGCAGAAGAACGTAAACCGTATGATCAACGTTTAGAACGCGAATTAAAAGTCATCAATAGCATGGGGTTCGCGGGATATTTTTTAATTGTTGCTGATTTCACAAAATGGGCAAAAGAAAATGGTATCCCTGTTGGCCCTGGCCGTGGTTCAGGACCTGGATCATTAGTGGCTTTTGCGCTAGATATCACAGGATTAGATCCACTTGCCTTTGAATTATTGTTTGAACGATTTCTTAATCCCGAACGTGTTTCTATGCCTGATTTTGATATCGATTTTTGTATTCAAGGACGCGATCGCGTCATCGAATATGTCATGGAAAAACACGGTCATGATAGTGTCTCCCAAATTATAACTTACGGCACGATGGCTGCCAAAGCAGTGGTGCGTGATGTCGGTCGGGTATTGAGTTTGAGTTATGGATTCGTTGATAAAATTGCAAAACTAATTCCATTCGAACTAGGGATAACGCTTGATAAAGCCATGGAACAAGAACCTCTTTTGCGTGAACGTTATAATCAAGAAGAAGAGGTACGCACCCTCATTGATCTTGCACGTAAATTAGAAGGCATTACACGCAATGTAGGCAAGCATGCAGGCGGCATTGTCATTGCCCCTGGAAAATTAACAGATTTTGTTCCCCTCTTCTGCGAACCCAATGAAGCAGCACATCCCGTCACTCAATTTGATAAAGATGATGTTGAATTAGCCGGCTTAGTAAAATTTGATTTTCTAGGGTTAAAAACATTAACCATTGTTGATCGTGCATTGCATGTTATCAATCAAGCACGTTCAGAAAAAAATGAACCGTTCATTGATATTAATTTTATTCCACTCAACGATTCCGACACATTTCAATTATTAAAATCATGTAAATCTACGGCTGTTTTTCAATTAGAATCGCATGGTATGCGTGATTTGATTAAACGCTTGCAACCCGATTGCTTCGAAGATTTAATCGCACTCGTTGCATTATTTCGACCCGGTCCTTTACAGTCAGGTATGGTTGATGATTTCATCAATCGCAAGCATGGTCGAGCTAAAGTGCTTTATCCTCATCCTAAATTAGAACCCATTTTACGACCCACTTATGGCGTGATTTTATATCAAGAACAAGTTATGCAAATCGCACAAATCTTAGCGGGTTATACATTAGGGGCTGCCGATATTTTGCGTCGTGCTATGGGTAAGAAAAAACCTGAAGAAATGGCAAAGCAACGCGAAATATTTTGCCAAGGATCTGTTGAGCGCGGAGTCAATGCAGAACTTGCCACACATATTTTCGATTTAATGGAAAAATTTGCGGGTTATGGTTTTAATAAATCACACTCCGCTTCTTATGCCCTCATCGCCTATCAAACCGCTTGGCTAAAAGCACATTATCCTGCCGCTTTCATGGCAGCTGTGTTATCCGCCGATATGGATAAAACAGAAAAAATCATTGCCTTTCTCGAAGAATGCAAATCACTCAATTTAAAAGTATCACCACCTGATATCAATCAAAGTGGATATGGTTTCCATGTCATTGATGATCATCATTTAATGTATGGCCTAGGTGCGATCAAAGGCGTAGGTGAAGCAGCCATTGAAAATATCGTTACAACACGAAACAAAGATGGCTCTTTTAAAGATTTTTTTGAATTTTGCCGACGAATTGATTTACGCAAGATGAATAAACGCGTCTTTGAAGCACTCATTAAATCAGGTTGCTTTGATTCGTTACATGCGAATCGCGCATCACTCATTGCTTCAATTGCTTCAGCACTGCAACAAGCAGAACAACATGCGCAAAATCAAATGCATGGTCAGCATGATTTATTGGGTATGGATGAACAAGTCACCGAACCAACTTATACTAAAACTGAAACATGGCCCAATGAAATACAATTACAATATGAAAAAGAAACATTGGGGTTTTATTTAAGCGGTCATCCACTCAGTAAATATTTAAAAGAATTTTCTCATTTTACTACTTGTACAATTGGAGATTTAAATAGTCACCAACATCAATCTGCATGCATCGCCGGTATCATCATCCAAATTCGTACACGACAAACTAAAAGAGGTGATCGAATTGCCATTTTGACATTAGATGATGGGACGGGACAAATCGAAGCGGTGTGTTTTTCAGAATGCTATCAAAAATATCGCCATTTATTAAACGAAGATCAGCTCGTTATTGTAGAAGGTGATGTGAGTCTCGATGATTTCAATCAAACACCTCGCATTGTGAGTCGCGACGTATCAACACTGGATCAGATACGTGAACGCCGCATTAAACACATGAAAATTCACTGGCATCACGCACCGTTATTTGATGGCGAGCTTTTTAAAAAAATGATCGCTCAACATTTGAATGGCTCATGTCCTGTCATTATTCATTATCGACAAGATGATGCTCAAGCAGTCATTAAACTAAGCCATAAATGGCTTGTCAAACCCACAGAATCGCTTTTAGTGGCGATTCGCGAAGAATTGGGAATAAACGAAGTGGAATTTGTTTATTAGAGTCTGTACCTTTGCTAAAAGGTTTGCTTATTGATTTTTACTTTCGCTTTTTCTGTCTGACTCAGTTTATATAACTCATACTCCAATACGCCATCACTACTCTGCACTTGTTCAGCAAACACTTGATCTTGCTTGGCATCTGTTACTGCGCCTTTCTTCACTGATTTCAAAGCGACAATCGCATAGCCACCATTAGGCAATCGCGTCACTCCATAAACATAGAGCGTCTTATTTTTCATAGCTGCCGGATTTGCTAAGCGAAATGCTAAATCTAAAATAGCGGAATCCACCCTAGTTGAATACCGACCAATAAAGCCAACATTAACCCATGTTAATTTAGCTGCATTGATTAGTGACTCTGGATTTCCACCCGCTTGTAATTTTTTCTGTAGATCGTGCGCAAAATTATCAGCTTGCGTTTGCGCCTCATCCATTTTTAATTTTTCTTCTATTTGCTTTGTAACACTATTTAATGACAACAAAGCAGAAGGCACGTGCGATTTCACGCGCAAAACAACAATCGTATCCGGATTAACTTGAATGACATCACTATTGTTTTGCAAACCCAGCACATCATTGCTAAAGGCAACATCGCGCACCTTCTTGTATTGCGAAATATCTTTCCCCGGTTTTTCTTTTGTAAATAATTCACTTGTTTTAATTGGCAAATCCAATGCTTTTGCAGCAAACTTCAGAGAATCAGGATGTTCATACGTCGTATCAGCCAATTGCTCACGTAATTCTGCAAATTTTTCTTCTGCATGTTGATGAACATATGCTTCTTTTACTTTTTCTTTCACTTCGTCAAAGGTTTGTATTTTAGGTGATTGCACATCAATCGCTTTTAAAATGACAAATCCTTTATTTGTTTTAAACGGTCCATTTACCTGTAACGGTTTGGTTAATTCAGCAACCGATTTTTGCCAATCACTCGGCACTTGATTGAGCGTCATCCAATCATTTATTGATAAATTAGCTTGATGATCATGCGCAATTTTTGATAAATCATTTTGCGTTTTCATCAACTCAGCAATCGTTTCAGCATTTTTCTCTACTTTCACCATATCATTCTGCGAAGCATTGCTCGACACAGGAACTTCCATGCTTGAAAATTTCCATTTCATGGGTTGTGTATAGGAATTGATATTTTCATTATAAAAACTTTTCAACGCCGATTCAGTCGGTTGCATTTTTTCAGCAATTGCTTTTTGTGATAATTCAAGATATTCCACATTCACTTGCTCTGGCGTCATAAAATCAATTTTATGCTGCGCATAATAATCCTGGATTTTTTGGGGTGAAATCGCGATCGGTCCAGTTAAAAAATGCTGTAAAGGAATACTGACATACTGAATATCACGTTCTTGATTAACCAATGAAATGGTATAAGCAGTTTCATCTGGCAGAGCAAACGCTGTTAAGACAATGCCTAATTTTGGCTGATCCAGTAACAAACTCGTTCTAATCAATTCCAAAAATTCACTGATTGACAACAATGTCGAAGATAACACTTCCTTAAAACGTTCCAATGAAAATTGTCCATTCACTTGGAATTCTGGCATGCTTTCCAAATAATTATCAACTTGTGGATCAAAAATTCGATAGCCTTGTCGCAATGAAGCTTGTCGTAATACCTCGATGTCAATCAATGCTTGTAGCGCACGATCCTTCAACGCGGCTTCGTTTTTAGAAAAATTCTGACTATTAGCACCATATTGAATTTGCATTTGACGACGCAAACGTTCATAAGCAACGGCTAATTGTTCTTTTGTGATATTAATACCATTAACTTCAGCAACATTGGTATCGGGTGCACTACCAGTAAAATAACTGTGTATGCCCCATAAAGCAAAAGTTAAAATAATAATACCGATGATCGTGCCTGCTATCCAACCTTGTGTATATTCACGAATGGCTTGCAGCATCTTTTTGCTCTCTATCTTCAAAAAAATTAGAAGACGCTACCTGTCTTCTAAGAATAGGACGAACTGGATAGTTAATTTTTACGGAGTGGACGGGACTCGAACCCGCGACCCCCGGCGTGACAGGCCGGTATTCTAACCAACTGAACTACCACTCCTTCGGAACACTTTTTATAACAATTTCATCGTACTTACAATACACAGTAACGATATTTTTTTATTTTAACCCGTTTCATTATTTGGGTGCTGAGGGGATCGAACCCCCGACCTGCGCCTTGTAAGGGCGACGCTCTCCCAGCTGAGCTAAGCACCCAGATTAAAACTTATCGCGCTTCTTCTTTAACCGCTTCTTTCAGCGCTTTACCTGCCTTAAATCCAACAACCTTTGCTTCTTTGATTTTAATTTTCTCACCCGTCGATGGATTACGTCCTTCTCGAGCTGGTCGCAATTTAACAGTAAAAGTACCAAAATTTATTAATACAACAGGATCACCTTTTTGCAATGACGTCGTAATACCTTCGCAAACAGCTTCTAAAGCAGTCGAAGATGCTGATTTGGTGATACCTGCTTTCTCAGAAATATAATCAATCAGTTCTGTTCTATTCATACGTCCTTCTTATCCTTAAAATTAAAATATCTAGTTATAAGAGCTATAATCCCCACTCGCCAAACATCCTATTTAACAAGTTTTATAAGGGCCTTTAACGAAGTGTGATTTATACCAATAGCTTGAAACTCATGTCAAGCAAGATTGTTATTAAATAACTATTCTCGCTAAAATACTGGTGTAATAGGCAGAAAGAATTCCAGAAGAGCCAATAAAATTGGCTCAATCATGGGAAAAAGCAAAAAGCTATAACAACCTACCCATCTTAATGCGCTGGCATTCGGTCCGATTTATCTGATTTACGAACTTTTTTGGCAACGCCGGCGGTCAAAGATGATTTATTTTTCTTCGTCTTATTGCGTTTACCTCCAATTCGCTCCGCATAACCATGCAATGCTGCGACTAACACCTCATCAATCCAGCGTACTGGCTTGATCACTAAATCTTGCTTGATATTATCTGGAATCTCTTTCAAATCTTTCACATTTTCAACTGGAATAATGACACTCTTGATGCCACTTCGATGAGCAGCTAACAATTTTTCTTTCAAACCACCGATCGGTAATACTTCTCCACGTAGAGTAATTTCCCCCGTCATCGCGTAATCGGCATGAACAGGTAATTGTGTAATCACCGACACTAATGCAGTGCACATGCTAATACCCGCGCTAGGCCCATCTTTAGGGGTTGCACCCTCAGGAACATGAATATGGATATCATGCTTCTCAAAAAAATTCTTAGGAACACCCAACAACCCAGAACGCGCCCTAACAACAGAAAGTGCCGCTTGAATCGATTCTTGCATTACTTCGCCTAATTGGCCTGTGTAAATCGTTTTCCCTTTTCCTGGCAAGATAATCGCTTCAATACTTAATAATTCACCACCCACTTCTGTCCACGCCAATCCTTTGACTTGACCAATTTGATCTTTCTGATCTGCAATATCATAACGATAACGTCTTACACCTAAATAATGTTCAAGATCATCAGGCTCAACACGTGGTTTTTTAGATTTGGTTTTCATCAACACTTCTTTGACTACTTTACGACAAACTTTAGAAATTTCGCGCTCTAGATTACGTACGCCAGCTTCACGCGTGTAATAACGAATAATGTTTTGCACCGTTTCTGCGGGAATATCGATTTCTGATGCTTTCAAACCAGCTGCTTCAATTTGCTTGGGAATAAGATGCCGTAATGCAATATGAACTTTTTCATCTTCTGCATAGCCCGGAATGCGGATTACTTCCATTCGATCCCGCAAAGCAGGCGGAATATCTAATGTATTCGCTGTTGCCACAAACATAATGTCAGAAAGATCATAATCAACTTCTAAATAATGATCATTGAATGCATGATTTTGTTCAGGATCCAAAACTTCTAACAAAGCAGAAGCAGGATCCCCGCGAAAATCCATCGACATTTTATCAACTTCATCTAACATAAAAAGCGGATTATTCACCTCGACTTTTGCTAACTTTTGAATAATCTTCCCTGGCATTGCACCAATATAGGTTCGTCGATGACCACGAATTTCAGCTTCATCTCGCACACCACCTAATGACATACGCACAAATTTTCGCCCCGTTGCGTTCGCAATGGATTGCCCTAATGATGTTTTACCAACACCGGGAGGACCTACCAAGCACAAAATCGGCCCTTTCAATTTTTTCACGCGTTTTTGCACAGCAAGATATTCGATGATACGTTCTTTAACTTCCTTCAACCCATAATGTTCTGCTTCAAGAATTTTTTCTGCTTCAGACAAATCCACGCGAGTTGAACTGCGTTTATTCCAAGGAAGCGATAACATGACATCCAAATAATTACGCGATACAGTCGCTTCAGCAGATTGCATTGGCATCGCTTTTAACTTATTTAATTCAGCAGTCGCTTTTTCTTTCGCTTCGGGCAACATCCCAGCCTGCTCGATTTTTTTTGCGATTGATTCAAATTCATTCGGCACATTTTCGATTTCATTCAATTCTTTTTGTATCGCTTTGATTTGTTCGTTCAAATAGTATTCACGTTGCGTTTTTTCCATTTGACGTTTAACACGCCCACGAATTTTCTTTTCAACTTGCAATAAATCAATTTCGTTTTCTAATAATCCCATTAATTTTTCAAGACGCTTGGGCAAATTTTCCATTTCTAGCAATTTTTGTTTTTCATCCAATTTAATCGTGAGATGCGCAGCGACGGTATCCCCTAAGCGACTGCCATCTTCTATTGCTAAAATAGATGCCATAATTTCAGCGGGAATTTTTCGATTTAATTTGACGTATTGTTCGAATTGCGCTTTCAGTGAGCGAACAAAAATTTCAACTTCTTTATCCGTTGTGTGAGCATCCTCAACCAATTTAACGTCTGCAAGAAAATAATCTTCTACTTCAATATACCGAACAATATGTCCACGCCTAACACCTTCAATCAAAACTTTAACTGTACCATCCGGTAATTTTAATAATTGCAAGACCGTCGCTAACGTACCAATTTGATAGATACTTTTTTCACCTGGCTGATCTTCGGTTGCATTTTTTTGAGTAACAAGCAGAATTTGTTTATCAGCGGCCATCGCGACTTCAAGCGCTTTAATTGAACGATCGCGTCCTACAAATAGTGGAACAACCATGTAGGGATAAACAACGACATCCCGCAAAGGTAGTACAGGAACGCTTATCGTGTTTGTATCGGTTGGAATAGATGCCATATATTACCCCTTCATAGTTTAATCATTTATGGATAGCACTATCAGTATATAAAATATCTTCTACTCAGCGGCTGATTGCTGCTGCTCATGATTTTCATAGATGATAATAGGCTTTGTTTCACCGTGAATCGCAGACTCATCAATGATGACTTTTGAGACATGGTTGAGGGATGGAAGTTCATACATAATATCAAGCAATGTTTTTTCCAAAATGGAACGAAGTCCACGCGCACCGGTTTTTTTCTCGACGCAACGTTCAGCGATGCTATGCAAAGCAGGCTCTCTGAATTCAAGCGCGACATTTTCCATTTCAAATAATTTACGATATTGTTTAGTTAACGCATTCTTTGGCTCAGTTAAAATACTAACTAAAGCACCTTTATCCAGTTCTTCTAGTGTGGCAACAACGGGCAAGCGACCAATTAATTCTGGAATCAATCCATATTTAATTAAATCAGCCGGCTCTACTTCACGCAAAAGATCTCCAATTGTTTTGGAATCTTCTTTACCGTGAATTTCTGCAGAAAACCCAATACCTGATTTTTCTGATCGATCACGAATCACTTTTTCTAATCCAGCAAATGCGCCCCCGCAAATAAACAAGATATTTCGAGTGTCCACTTGAATGAATTCTTGTTGAGGATGCTTTCTGCCACCTTGTGGAGGAACAGATGCAATGGTTCCTTCAATCAGTTTTAATAAAGCTTGCTGCACACCTTCGCCAGAGACATCTCGTGTAATCGAAGGATTTTCAGATTTACGCGAAATCTTATCGATCTCGTCAATATACACAATACCCATTTGCGCTTTTGTTACATCATAATCACAACGTTGCAACAGTTTTTGGATGATACTTTCAACATCTTCGCCAACATATCCCGCTTCGGTCAGCGTTGTCGCATCAGCAATCACAAACGGCACGTTTAAAAGACGAGCAAGTGTTTCTGCTAATAATGTTTTACCACTACCCGTTGGCCCAATTAGCAAAATATTACTTTTGCTTAATTCAACATCATCATGTTTGTTGGTATGCGTTCTTAACCGTTTATAGTGATTATAAACAGCCACTGATAACACTTTCTTTGCTTGTGTCTGACCAATGACATATTCATCTAACGTTCTGCAAATTTCGGTAGGCGCAGGCAACCTGGGTAGTGTATCAGTCGGTGTCACTGCCTTATTTTCACGCGTCTCTTCGTTGATAATATCATTACAAAGTGCAACACATTCATCGCATACATACACAGAAGGCCCTGCAATAAGCTTTCGTACTTCATGCTGACTTTTGCCACAAAATGAGCAGTGAAATACTTTATCTTTTCCACTATTGCCCCGCTGATCATTACTCATAGATAGCCCCTTCAGTTCATATCCTAGTTAGATAAGGTCATTTTTCACAAAATCAACTGATACTCAATATGAAACTTTTCAGAGGTAATTACTCCTGTATAGATTTATCCTATTACTTTATTTGCACGATAGTCGATAATTTTATCGACAAGCCCGTATTTTAACGCTCTTTCAGCACTCATGAAATTATCTCTATCCGTATCTTTAGAGATAATGTCTTCCGGTTGGCCCGTATGTTTGGCTAAAATTTGATTCAATCGTGCACGAATTTTCAGTGTTTCTTCCGCATGAATCGCAATATCAGAAGCTTGTCCTTGGACACCGCCCAAGGGTTGATGGATCATGACACGTGCGTTAGGCAAGCAAAAACGCTTACCTTTTGCACCACCTGCAAGCAGTAAAGCACCCATGCTAGCCGCTTGCCCTAAACACATTGTGCTAACATCTGGCTTAATAAATTGCATGGTGTCATAGATCGCCAATCCGGCTGTGACCACGCCACCCGGCGAATTAATGTAGATAGAGATATCCTTGTCTGGATTTTCAGATTCCAAAAACAATAACTGTGCAACAATCAGGTTGGCCAAATAGTCATCAATCGGTCCGCCTAGAAAAATAAGACGGTCTTTGAGTAATCTTGAATAAATATCAAACGCTCGTTCGCCTCGCGCGGTTTGTTCAACCACCATGGGCACCAAATTTGAAATGATCGAATGATGATTCATCATTATCTCAGACATAACGTTCCCTTATTTCGATTATACATTAATATAATAAAAGCCACTAGTTACGAACACCCTTCAGATCAGCATAGCTCAACGTTTTTTCTGTCACAGGAATATGTTCCATCAATTTATTTAAAACTTGATCTTCGATAACCTGCCCTTCGATACCACTGCGTCGCTGTTCATCTGTTGATAGCCATTGAATCACTTCTTCAGGATGCTCATAAGCCGCTGCAATATCTTGAATACGCTGACGCACTTCATCTGCATCTGGTTTAATGTCTACTTCTTTTGCATAGGCATTAATTAACAAACCTAGCGCAATCCGTTTTTTTGCAATCAGTTTAAACGCTTCTGTTTCTTGTTCCGTATGTTGATGATGATCATGATGTTGATGTTGCGGATAAATTTCATCGTGGATATTTTTTGCTTCATCTGCAATTAAAGCATTCGGCACTTCCAGCGGATTTTGTTCTAATAATTGATTAAAGACCTGTTCTTTTAATTTTTCTTTAACCAAACGATCTCGCTCTTGTGTCAGCAGCTTGTTAATTTGTGATTTCAAATCTTCCAACTGTCCACTGGGAATACCCAAACGTTTAATGAATTCTTCATCCAATGCTGGAATATTCGCCTCAAATACTTGCTTCACTTGAACAATAAATTCGACAGGCTTTCCTGCTTTATCTTTCACAGGAAAATCTTCAGGGAAAGTTAAATGCAATGCTTTTTCATCCCCTACTTTTACACCTAGCAATCCTTCCTCAAAACCAGGAATCATGGTTTTACTTCCTAGAATCAAGGGATATTTTTCTATTTTATTCTCAAGATCTGCTTTGCCTTCCAATACAGCATGATAATCAATGACCACACGATCATTTTCTTTGGTAACGCGATCCACGGCATTCCACTTCGCATGTTGTTTACATAACTGATCAATAACCTGATCAACGTCTTTCTCGGTGATATTAACTACTAATTTCTCAATCGCATTCATTGCAAAATTGATTTTTTCAATATCAGGTAACACTTCAAATGAAGCAACAAATTCAAACGGTTGGTTAGCTAATACTGTTTTTGCTTCAATCTGTGGTGCGCTAACCGGTTTTAAATTTTGTTCTTTAACCGCTTCAACAAAGGCATTTCGCATCACATCACCCAATGCTTCCTGACGTGCATCTTTACCAAAGCGTTCTTCAACATAAGATCGAGGAGCTTTACCAGGACGAAATCCTTTGATATTTGCTGTTTTTATAAAATGATTCATTTTCGAAGCATAGGCTTCTTCAATTTGATCAACTGGCACAATAATTGTCAGGCGACGCAATACATTATTTACTTTTTCAACAGATACTTGCATGGTATAACCTCAATCAAAAACTCAGCTTTAAAATGACAGACTTGTATAATCCACAATTGCGAAAGGAGAGACTCGAACTCTCACGGGTTTCCCCACTGGAACCTAAATCCAGCGCGTCTACCAATTCCGCCACATTCGC